>NZ_JAWPON010000130.1:0-958 GCF_033344315.1 Vibrio sp. 2132-1
GTGCATGAAGCTGCCAAAAATCGATTGGTATCTGGGGCTGTCTTGCCCGAGTAATGACATGCCTTTGTACTTGATGAGACTGTTCAGCCGCAAGCCGGTGGTACAAATGATTCACGGACCTGTTGGCGTCGCAAGATCGTCCGGCTACTGCTTAGTAAAAGCCAGCGCTATCTACTATCTGTCAAACACTCGCGAATCCTTGATTAACGCGTTGCAAGCCTATTTAAAAACACCAAAACCTGCGACGGAAAGATATTGGAGCACATTGAACGCCTCCACATTTGTGAACGGTCTTTCTCGCGAACGCTGGCCGAAACAAGCTAATCCAATCTCCAATCGCGTGTTTTGGGCAGCGAGTTTGTTGAAATGGAAAAACGTGGATTTACTACTGGATGACCTAACGCTAGAAAACACCACCACCATGCAATCCACCATTTGTTACATCAAACCGAATGTACCAGGCGTTGAATATTCCACTCCGGATTTTAATACCAATGGGGTCGATTGGTATGAATCTCCAAACAACCTCAACGAATTGCGTGCACAGTGTGGTGTTTTTGTTTCCACCAGCGTGAACGAACCTTTCGGGCTTTCCATTTTAGAAGCACTGGCGTCCGGTATGTGTGTGGTTATCCCTCACGATGATAGCTATTGGGATCGCGTATTGACTCATGGAAAGAACTGCATCAAATACACACCGAATAATGCGGCTTCTCTGCACAACGCGATTCGTCTGCTTAATGAGTCACCGTGGATGAAGGTCACAATGGGACTTGAAGCCTTAAATGTTGCACAGCTATACAGCGCGGAACGCTGCTACATGCCAATAGCTCAATATTTATGTTCAGAGCATGCGCCAACCAGTCATCACAATGCCAAAGCGCGAAACAACGTCAAAGGATATGACCATGTCTAAAGCAATGACCAACATGTCACTTTTCGCGATTGCGTTAGTGAT
>NZ_JAWPON010000131.1:0-956 GCF_033344315.1 Vibrio sp. 2132-1
GAAACCGCAATCAACTGGATGCTCTGGGGGTTAGTAAGCGACCATTTTGCTGTTGACCCATACCAAACGGCGTTGGAGCTCAATTTAATGAATGCGGAACCAAGATGGGGACAAGACGAGCGGTTTGTGGTGGTGACTACGGCAGTTTGAACGACTTTACGCGTTGATTACTAGACGCCCTAAAGCTGAAAATATTGCCCTGCCCGATAAACAACCAACTTATTGACTACAAGCTCATTTATCATAATCGAGATAAGCACAACGTTGCTCATCAAGCACTTAGGAGGCGCATTCGTCACGATCTCATCCAGAGCTTTTATCGGCTTCATGAGACATCGTAAAGAACTGTGCTTCCCATTTCTGCGTATATACTTTCTATCAACAGATGCCTTTTCAGAGAGTAGTTATGTTAGAAGAACGACTTTATGAACGTTATCTGCCTGGGTACTTAGAAAGTAATAGTGAAGAAGAAAAGCAGCGCCTATGGCAGCAAGCTGACCCTAACACGATTTATCAGCTCAATAGCGAATTACAAAAACTGCACGGCGAGGGTAACGACCTCATATCTTTTAGTGACCCCCATCGTTCACACCTCCCGATCACCGCTTGGCCGGACATGCTATCGGCCGACATTGCCTTTTGGCGCAAGCACCAACACTGGTTGTTGCAAAGTAATGACCCGGTCACTCCAACTAATGAAGACGACTTGAGCGTGAATTATAAAATTCCGCTCAATTACATCAACCAATACAATGGTGAGCATTTACACCTGTTCTACGGGTCTCGCCTCGTTTATGCGAGATTGTTCAGCGCCCTGCATTACATTTTGAATCACGTTAAATCGGTGATCGAAGATTGGAGCCACGATCGCTACCCCTATCAATTACCCATAGAACTGTACACACCAACCACAAGTGAGCCGCAATCGGCAGTACGAAATACATATCACCATTTCA
>NZ_JAWPON010000132.1:0-956 GCF_033344315.1 Vibrio sp. 2132-1
CAATCATTGGCAAAGGCTTAGCACGAATCCAAGGCGAGCAAATTAGCATTAACGTTACTCGTTTTAACGCTCCATCCTATGCGGTCGGAATTCCTCTAACATTAGAAGTTGTAGATGCAGAGCAGAAAGCATTCAAGCTAACTGAGGATAATGGCAGTGTCGTACTTGAAGGAAGAGTTGGTGAACTGCTTGAGAAGAATGGATACCAATTTTTAGCAACTGAATTAGTGGCTCAAACTGGTGACTCATTCACGGTCAGCAAAATCAGGAAATTAGATGCAATTAATAAACTTCAAGAAAACTTATCGATTAGCGAACGTGGTAAGCAAACCGGGATTATATCTTTAAGCTTCTCTGGTGAAGACCGCGCTAAGATTCAAGATATCTTGAACGACATTAGCCAAAACTACTTCTTACAAAACGTTCAAAGAAATTCTGCAGAGGCAGAGCAAAGCCTCGAGTTCTTGAAAGGTCACCTCCCAGACATCAAAACAAAACTGACCGCTTCTGAAGACGTTTTAAATCGGTTCCGTCAAGAAAATGAATCTATCGACTTAGGCCTTGAAGCTCAGTCAACGCTGAAAGTAATGGTTGAGTTAGAAGCACAGCTAAATGAGCTTACATTCAAAGAAAGTGAGATCAGCCAACGCTTCACACAGGATCACCCAGCTTATAAGTCGCTACTTGATAAACGTGAAACACTATTAAAAGAGAAAGAACGTCTTAATAAACAAGTTCAAAAGTTACCGAAAACACAGCGTGAAGTTCTACGTATGACACGCGATGTAGAAGTAAACCAACAAATCTACATCCAACTATTGAACAAGGTTCAAGAGCTCAACATTATTAAAGCCGGAACAGTTGGCAACGTTCGAATCTTAGATAGCGCTCAATCTTTCTCTAAGCCAATTAAGCCGAAAAAAGCGCTTATCGTTGTGCTAGCAACACTGCTTGGC
>NZ_JAWPON010000133.1:0-955 GCF_033344315.1 Vibrio sp. 2132-1
AAGAATCGCTCCGCTCACCACAATGATTGCCAGTGACTTCGTTACCGTTGGCCAGTTTACCGTTCTCTTAAACATCGCCACGTGCTTCTTTTGACGCAAGAACGTCCACGTCGCCATAAACGCGACAGCAAAAGTAGACACCTTGATACCGCCACCCGTAGAGGTCGAACCCGCACCAATCAACATCAAAACGATCATGATGAGTAATGCCGGTTGCGTGAACTGCGTTAAATCAACACTGTTAAAACCCGCTGTCCGCGCACTGGCTAATTGCAAGAAAGCATCCAACCATTGCCCGCCAGTATTGATTGACCCCATGTTGTTGGGGTTGTGACGTTCCAAAACCCAAAACAGCACCGTTCCCACCAACAGCAGTAACGGCGTGGCAATCAACATGATTTTGGTGTGAATATGTAAGAAGTGGAAACCTTTACGCCAATGTCGCCAAACGTCACCAATCACAGTAAAACCCAAGCCGCCAAAGATAAACAGACCAGCTAAGGTGAAACTCACTAACGGATCGTTGACAAAACTCATCATGCTGTCAGAGAAGAGAGCGAAGCCAGCATTGTTGAAAGCCGAAATAGAATGAAACAGCGCATAGAACATGCCCGTCTGCCACCCCATTTCTGGCACCCAACGATACGAGAGGAAGACAAAACCAATCGCCTCTGCCACCAGCGCAAATGTGACGATCTTTTTCACCAAACGACGCAGGTTGACTTGCCTTTCTTGGCCAAGTGCTTCTTTGGCTAACGCTTGCTGACGTAGACTCAAGCGCACCCCAAACATATAGAGCAGCACCGCAGATAAGGTCATTTGCCCTAAGCCGCCGATCTGCATCAAACACATCAGAAGAATTTTACCCGCGAGCGTAAAATGTTGGCCAGTATCGACCACACCCAATCCCGTCACACTAATGGCTGAAGTCGCGGTAAACAACGCGTCAGTAATA
>NZ_JAWPON010000134.1:0-953 GCF_033344315.1 Vibrio sp. 2132-1
TCCGGAGGGCGCATCATTAAAAAGAAGTAGTAATAACCCCTCAAACATGATGACGGCGCTGAGCAGTAAATCGGCATATTTGTGATGCCTTTGTACTTTTATGAGATAGCAGATTCCTAAGCAGGCGATGGCACTGAAGGCATGCAAAACGCTTAACCCCCAATGATTTTCGAGCGATTGGACGATAGCGCCGTACACCAATAGTGTGGCGGCAATGCTAGAACACAGAAAAACGATTTTCTTTTTTCTCGTCGAGCGGATATCCGCCATTTCTTCTAGGCGAGCCCCGGCCAATGTCGACATCTTCTATCCCTACTTAAATTGATATGTACGTCTATTCTAGGCGGTATTTTAGCGATAAATAGAATAACAAAATCGCCAAATGTGAACTTAGTCATGTTGCGAGGTGATTGAATCTTGTAAGGAATTTTCTGGGTGTGACGACGCCAAGGGTTTTGTTTATTACGATATCTATCGATATGTTGCCTGCAATATGGTGATGACGGTTACAAAGTTACCTTGATGTGTGCACGTTGATAAATACAGATAATGCATAAAAACGGCTGTTGGCGAGTCGATTCTCAATTCGCTGAATGGCGTCATTTAACGGCGTTAAGCCAATTATCAACCGCGTACCTATTGAGCTCATTGTTCGTCAGTCGATGATCTCTAAGCTCCGTCAATGAGTCGCGTGGGCTTGAAAAATCATTAGAAATATTTTCCTCAAATCACAGGAATTATTGTTGTCGTTGTGACCAATCTCCGACTAAAATCCGCGCTGAATCTCAGTTTCATCTCAAACGAATCCCGAATTACTTTTTTATAGACTGCCTCACAGTTCTCTGCGAGGCAGTTTTAGTTGTTGGAAAGGTTAAAAACATGCCTAAAAGCCAAAACATCAACCAACGAATGTCCATCGTGGCATTAGCTTGGCCAATTCTTGTCGAAATTTT
>NZ_JAWPON010000135.1:0-951 GCF_033344315.1 Vibrio sp. 2132-1
TATAGCATTCAAAAAGTAACACTCATCAAGCGCGAAGATAGCTACATACAACTTCAGATGGAAAAGCTGGCGGGGCAATTTCGACAAGCCAATATTTTTCTTAACAGCTATGCGTACACGCTGAGTAAAAGTGATGTGCTGCAGGACTATTTTATCAATCACGACAATCCCTACCGTGAGCGAGTGCTTTTTAGCCGCCTAGATGAAACCGCTGATGTTCTGAGCCATGGCTATAAAGGGGATGCAAGCATGGCGATCCTCGACGGCAAGCAAAATCTGCTTTATTACACCGAAAACCAATATTACGAATCGTCCGGCGTTGTTGACCCAAAGGTGCTGGAGTACATAGCAACCAGCTTCGCGGCTCGTGGTGAATACAGCCACACAGGGTTCATTTATAACTCCAGTGGCCAAAGCATCTTGTTGCGATACGAACTCATTGACAAACGAACGGGCGCACCGCCAGTTAGCTTCGATCCTAGCAACGTGTTTTTTGTTGTCGTGTCCGTATCTTTAGAAGTGTTTAACGACATCAAACACGACGTCGAATTTGATACTCATAGTGTGATTACGTTTGCCGATAAACCCATTTATCTAGACATCCCTCTTGCGCAAACCATTGAACTTCTGCCCCACTTTTATGCGGTGCTCTCTCCAGCGGAGTATCTGATGTGGAACAAAGTGGACAAAGTATGGCTAGAGCTTGCACTTTCTTTTGGTATCGCGGCATTTTGTACCATCACGCTGATCGTCTTAGTGCTCTATCGTTACGTTTTGCATCCAGTCTCTCGCCTCGATAAACAACTCAGCGAGCTAGAATCGAATCAGCGAGACAACATCGAAAAGCTCGGAACCAATGATGAAATTGGCCGTCTTTCATCTCGCTTTTTTGATATGTACGAAGAGCTCAACGTCATTTACAAAAAGACCAAACGTCTCGCAGAAACTGAT
>NZ_JAWPON010000136.1:0-951 GCF_033344315.1 Vibrio sp. 2132-1
TAAACGCCTTCTGCACCTAGTACTTCAGTAAGAATCATGGTGGTGTGGGCAGAGCGAACACCAGACTGGCAGTAAGCGATAACTTTCTTACCTTTGATGATGTCGCCGTAAAGGGCTTGCAGTTCTTCTGCTGATTTCAGCGTCGTGTCTTCGTTTAACGCTTTGGTCCAGTTAATGTGAACACTGCTTGGGATAGTGCCCGGACCGTATGCGCCAGAAACCGCAACTTCCCCGTTGAACTCGTCGTTGCCGCGAGTATCTAGGATCACCCAATCAGGGTTGTTTTGCGCTGCGATAACCATGTCTAGCGTTGCTAGGGCATTGTTCTCTTGTTGTGTGTCAGGTGCGTTGTATTCAACCGCTGCAACGCTTTGGTTTGCAGAGCCAGTTGGGTAGCCAGCGCCCATCCAAGCGTTCAAGCCCCCGTCAAGGTAACGAACATCTTGATGGCCAAGGTTATGGATTTGCCAGTAAAGACGCGCAGCATCGTGGTGTGAGCCCGCAGCGTAGACGACGATTGTGCTGTCTGTTGTTGCGCCGAAGCTGCCTAGGATTGTTTCCATTTCTTCTGTGCTATTACTCATACCGCCGAAGTCGTAGGCGTCTTCAGTCGCTGAGTAATCGTTACGCCACATAGTGTAAGAACCAGAAATAGGACTATCTGGTTTGATAGGGTTTAGCGCACCGATCACAACCACGTCTTTGTCACCATCCATCAGCGATTTCAGTTGTTGTGCAGAGATGAAGTGTTCTGGGTGAGCGTACTGTGTGAACTTCTGCTCTTGAGCAGCAGCATCCACAATCACAGCCTCAGCTGAGAACATCGTATTGTAAGCTGAGTAGCCAACCGCTGCGACAGCGGCCAACACACCCAACGCAATTGTCGATTTTTTCATGAGTTGCTTCCGTATTTTAATTTAAAGTTTTGCTGCCGAATCCTTGATGTTTCGA
>NZ_JAWPON010000137.1:0-949 GCF_033344315.1 Vibrio sp. 2132-1
AACATGTCATTGAAACCAAAAGCCAACTGGTTGTTCCCGATGCCCTTGCCGATGAAAAATGGTCGAATAATCCGGACATCAAACTTGGTATGCTCTCCTATTGTGGTTTGCCGTTGTTTTGGCCAAATGGAGAAACGTTTGGAACCATTTGTATGTTGGACTCCAAAGCCAATGAGTACAGCGAAACTTACCGGCAATTACTCAACACGTTCAAGGACTCGATAGAAGCTCAACTTGCTGTTGTCTACCAACAATACAAACTGTTGAGACTTAACAGCGAACTTAAAAATCGCGTAGAAAACCGAACCACTGACCTCGCCCAACTCAGCTTTTCACTCACTCAAGAAATTGACCGCCGCAAAGCCGCTGAAAGACAAGTTAACTACCAGAAAACCCATGACCAAGGTACCGGATTTCTTAATCGCGCCGCTCTGGAAGCTGTTGTTGAAGATACGCTTCAATCCCTAGAACACGGGCATCAGTCTTTAATTGTTATAAATGTGGGCTTTAGTAATGCGCGTAGCATACAAACTCGATACGGCTTTGAAGCGTTTGATGAGATCCTCAAAGAATTTCGTAAGCGCCTTGGGATGAACGATTCAAACTACTTCATTACTGGTCGCCCAAGTTCAAACGACTTAGTGCTTTTGTTATGGGGAGAAGATGCTGATTCGAAACTGCATAATCTGCTCGATAAAATCACTAATATCAGCGTGGGGAACTTCTACATCAACGACACAGAAGTGCATTTGCACTCCTACGTTGGCGTAGTTCAGGCTCATCGCTCGAGCAGTGCTAAACAGCTTCTACAAAATGCTTGTTACGCGATGTTGCTATGTAAAGAGTCGGGTGAAGCTTACAGTTACTTCTGTGAGAGCCACACGCATGAGTTGAACAACCATAATCAGCTCGAAAGTTATCTGCTCCAAGCTGTACGTAATGACGATTT
>NZ_JAWPON010000138.1:0-946 GCF_033344315.1 Vibrio sp. 2132-1
GGGCATCGGCGCTGCATAGTGTCCAAACATGCGCTGCACGTTGTTCTCGGCCATGGTGGCGAAAACCAGAGCGCGCCACTTGAACAAAGGAACGAGTTTGGATATTCGAGAACGATAAGTGACGTTCGTATAAGCGACTAAAAGTGTCCAGCATACTTGCCAAACGTTCAAGATATTGTGAAAAACGGCGATGATTCAAGCCCAATTTATACTGTAAATCTTTGGGTGAAACCTCGGCCAATAGAGCATCAAGCAGTGGTTGGAGTGTGTGGGATTCTTTGATTGGGTTCAGCAGCGTTGCGGTTTTTTGACAGCAGCGACACTTTACTCTTGGGCTACCGACGGCGGTTCTCCCGTAACGTTGCCAAGCGGATAAGCGGCAGTCACAATGAGGTAATAGCTTCAAATTAAAGGTTTGCTGTTGTAGTTGATGAGCCAATGCGAGTATCGGCTCGTTAATCAAAACCGGAGGATAAGCACCACACTCAGGGCAATGCCACGCGTCGTAGCCAAGCCGATTTGAGCGCGAATACAAACTGAGATCAGGCACGCCGCAATTAGGGCAGCCAAATGACTTACAGCCATTGTATTCTTGACGAAAAGTCATGGTGCTTATCCTTTGAGGTTATTTGTCAGAGACTCACTCTTTGACGCTAACATCCACTTGGCGACCCAGCGCCGGAACGATAACGTCTTTCTTGGCTTTAAATTGGTCAATCAATACTTGGGTGACTGAATCGCCTTGCGATTCTAACGTGCCTTTTTCAAAAACATGATAACCGTCGCCCCCGCTCGCTGCGTAAGAGTAAGTGGCCACTTTGTATGATTGCGAGTCGTTCACTGGTTTGCCATTTACGTTCAGGCTGAGCAGGCGTTTACCTTGCGGTTTTGCGTTGTCGTAGCGCGCTTCAATACCGGAGAATTGTGCCAGAGCGTAAGGTAAGGT
>NZ_JAWPON010000139.1:0-940 GCF_033344315.1 Vibrio sp. 2132-1
TCGGCACCTTGGATCATGGCATCGACAAGGTCTAGCTTGATGATCTGATCTGAAAGCTTGGTTTTGCCCGCTTCCATTGGGCCGCCAGATACGAAAATAACTGGAATGTTGAGACGCATTGACGCCATCAGCATCCCTGGAGTGATTTTGTCACAGTTAGAGATACATACCATGGCATCTGCACAGTGCGCATTAACCATGTATTCTACTGAGTCGGCAATCAATTCACGTGATGGCAGCGAGTAAAGCATGCCGCCGTGACCCATTGCGATGCCATCATCGACGGCGATGGTATTGAATTCTTTTGCGATGCCGCCTGCCGCTTCAATCTCTTGAGCAACAAGTTGGCCCAAATCTTTAAGGTGTACGTGGCCTGGTACGAACTGAGTGAATGAGTTCACCACGGCGATGATTGGTTTACCGAAATCTTCGTCTTTTACACCGGTTGCACGCCAGAGCGCACGAGCTCCCGCCATGTTACGACCATGTGTGGTGGTAGCTGATCTATATTTTGGCATTTCTTAAATCCTTCTTACTGCTGCTCTGGGTACACATAGTCTAACCAGCCCCACTTATCTTCCGTGGTGCCGTTAAATAGGCCAAAGTAGGCTTCTTGCAATTCTTTGGTAATCGGACCGCGTTTACCGCTGCCCACTTCAATTTTGTCGATGGTTGCCACAGGCACAACTTCTGCTGCGGTACCGGTCATGAATACTTCATCCGCAAGGTATAGCGCTTCGCGAGCAATGTTAGCTTCACGGACTTCGTAACCTTTATCGCGAGCAATGGTCATGATCGAGTCACGAGTGATACCCGGTAGGATAGCGCTGGTGGCTGGTGGTGTGGTGATCACGCGATTTTTGATGACAAAGATGTTCTCGCCCGCGCCTTCTGACAAGTAACCGTCAACACTCAGTGCGATACCTTCGTCGTAACCATG
>NZ_JAWPON010000013.1:0-179646 GCF_033344315.1 Vibrio sp. 2132-1
TAAAATACAAAACGCCCGATGAAGTACATCGAGCGTTTTAGTTAAAAAGTGTCAACCCATATCAGGACGGGTCATTAACAATTATTTAAGTAGGAACAATTAGTATTGCTGGCCTCGCAACGCTGCAATACGTTTATCTAGCGGAGGGTGGCTCATTAGTAGCTCAGTCAGCGACTGCTTGCCGTTGATACCAAATGCCATCATGGTGCCATCCAGTTGAGATTCATGACTCACCTTCAAACGCTCTAGAGCCGCAATCATTTTTTCTTTGCCAACGAGGCGCGCTGCACCTGCGTCCGCGTGGAATTCGCGATGACGGCTGTACCACATAGTCAAGAAGCTAGCTAGGAAACCAAATACCAGTTCAAGCACCATGGATACGCCAAAGTAAACCATCATATTTGTACCTTGGCCTTCTTCATCATCGTTCGACGCCACGATATTGGCAATAAAGCGTGATAGGAAGATAACAAACGTGTTCACGACACCTTGCATCAACGTCATCGTGACCATATCACCATTTGCAATATGGCTCACTTCGTGTGCAAGTACTGCCTCTGCCTCATCACGAGTCATATTGTGTAAAAGACCAGTAGAAACTGCGACAAGAGAGTCATCTCGTTTTGCACCAGTCGCAAATGCATTGATATCTGGTGAATCATAAATAGCCACCGTTGGCATACCAATACCCACTTGTTGAGCTTGACGACCCACAGTTTCGACTAACCAATGCTCCGTTTCGTTGCGCGGGCTTTCAATGACCATACCACCAACCGAGCGTAGCGCCATACCCTTTGACATCATCAACGAAATAAATGCGCCACCAAAACCAAATACAGCAGCCATTACAAGTAAACCTGACAGACTGCCTGGTTGCATTCCAGTTACAGCGTAAACAATATTCAGAACAACACTAAGCACTAGCACGACAGCTAGGTTAGTTGCTAGGAATAACATAATTCGCTTCATTACTTTTCTCCGAGGAAGCTTATCGTTTTTTTAAAACGGATTGTTATAAGGAACAAATGGTAATCGCTATAAAAGCCAATTCCGTTGATTTTCATGTTCCGTGCGTTATAGATATAGTCTATCCGCGATAAAAACAAGGTTAAGCAATAAATTGCAACATTTGTTTTCGGGACTGAAATATTTGATTCAAGCGATTTCAAAACATGCTTTGGTAGGAGCTGGAACCTCCGTTCATATACATTTATCAAAATGATGAAATAAGCTCTGAGCTACTCATCATCTATTGATAGATGATCTTGGTGTTAAATCTATCACCTCTTAGCAACTTAGCTAGAAATTTTTTAATAGACCAAAAACAGTACGTTAGCTCTGCTATAGACTTTGGTCTTATTGTGCGGCCACATGGACATGCTAAATTCGAATGAGATGAACAAAACAGAGCCACTCTAAGTACATTGCAAAAAGTGCATTGGGTGAGTTCAAAAACTCCATGTATTGAGGGAAAAACCATGGTAGAAACTAACGACTATCAAATGGCTATTGATTTACTACGTTGTCACCTAGGCATCTCAGAGGACGAGGCAAAGCAACAACTTGGTATTTCAACCGATCATCATATGTCTCAGCGTGTTGCAGAAACACAACAAGCATTGATGGGGCTCAGCCAAGATAAGTAATCTGACTTTTTAGGTTACACCAACAAGAAAGGGCTGCATTGCGCAGCCCTTTGGGTTTTTAGTCTTTTATCCTAAACACCATTAGTCAGTGTTTAGCAACGGCTCTACATTAATGTACTTGCCTAGCTCTTTGCGTTTAGCACTTGGAATATATGGAATTTCCCCAAGCTTAGGTGCATCGATACGTGCTTCTAGCATCTCGATAATGTCAGCGTAGTGCTCTGTGCCAGGGTTGACGCGGTTTGCCACCCAGCCAACAAGATTCAAACCATCCGCTTTAATACTCTCCGCTGTGAGTAAAGCGTGGCTCAAACAGCCTAATTTAATGCCAACCACCAGTACAACAGGTAACTGCTCTTCTTTTACCCATGTAGATAAACAGTCCGTATCGGATACTGGCACACGCCAGCCTCCAGCACCTTCAACGAGAACAACATCGGCTTGCTGCTTATGTTGAGCCAGTTTTTGACTCAGAACATCGTAACTTATTTCGACATGTTCATGCTTCGCTGCAATGTGGGGAGAAGCAGGCAACTCTAAAGCGTATGGGTTCACATCATCATAGGCCACATCGAGTGTTGCGGCGTCTTGTAAGTGTAAAGCATCAGAGTTACGCCATCCGGCTTCAGTCTTGTCACTCCCTGCTGCCACTGGCTTATAACCAATAGTGTTTAGTCCTTTTGCAGCGATCGCTTGCAAAATGGCTTTAGACGCTACCGTCTTTCCAACATCAGTATCCGTACCAGCAATAAAAAAAGCATCAATCATAGATGTATTACTCCAAAACAAACCTGATAACTTGCAGGTAGAAGACCTTGATCGTTTTTAAACGCTTGGTACGCATGCTCAACTTTTAACAAAGTCTCGCGACTAGTTAAACCGTGTGAGCGCCCGCTGACGTGATTTGCACCTATACCTTTGAGGTCACGCATAACTGAAAATGCAGAGTCATACCAAACTGTGATGGTGGTCAAGTCTAGTTGATGGCTGTCACATCGAGATTGCGCTAACGCAATTTTTACCTGATTGAGCGTTAGAAAGTTATTGACGTGTTGATATGCATCAATTTTTTCCCATGATGCACGCAGCTCATACAGTGATCCATCAACCAGTGTAGAGAACCACGCTTTCCCACCATTTTTTAGCACGCGGCGCACTTCTTTTAGTGGGTAACTTAAATCTGTACACCATTGCAGCGCTAAACTTGAAAACACGTAATCGAAGCTATCATCGTCAAATGGTAAGTTTTCAGCATCAGCAACTTGGTAATGCATTCGTACTGCACCACAACGCTGCTCTGCTTTATCTAACATGGCTTGAGAGATATCGCCGCAGACTACTTCCGCACCACGTTGTTGAAGTAGTTGGGAGAAATAACCCGTGCCACAACCTAAATCCAATACACGTTTTCCCGTCAAGTTTTCAGGAAGTTTATCAAGCAGCTGATGCCCGACATCACGTTGAAAAGCCGCATGTTTATCGTATGTTTCTGCTGCTTTACCAAACGAAGAGGCAATCGCGTCTTTATCTTGATGGAAACTCTCTAACGCGAGCGTTTGCGCTAATGCGGTAGTTGCATTATCCATTACAGCGCTCCTAATGCTTGTTTCAATGCGATTGAAAGCGTTTTAACTTGTTCTGTACTATGGTTCGCAGTGAGCGTGATACGAAGGCGTGAGGTACCTTTCGGAACGGTTGGTGGACGAATCGCGGTGACCCATATGCCATTTTGTCGACAAGCGTTCGCAACCTGCAAAGCAAGTTCTGATTCGCCAATCACAAATGGCTTGATCGGGGTATCTGTTTCAACAAAGCCATCCAGATCGCTTAGATTCGTTTGATAAACCTCATTTAGCTCCGCCAGCTTTTCGCGTCGCCAAGACTGCTCTTGAATCATAGAAACCGCATGTGTCAACGCGTAGGCCTGCGCAGGTGGCATTGCTGTTGAATACACATGGTGACGAGCAAACTGGGTCAAAAAGTCACCCGTTGCTTGGTCACACAAAATCGCCGCACCGGACATGCCAAACGCTTTACCGAAGGTCACGACTAAAATCTCTGGTTTGACATTAGCAAGTTCACAAGAGCCTCCACCCGATTCGCCGAGCACGCCAATACCGTGAGCGTCATCCACTGCTAACCATGCTTTACGTAAGCGAGCTACTTCCGCAATGTCTTTCAACGGCGCGCAATCGCCGTCCATGCTGAAGACACCTTCAGTCACGACCAGATGATTGCCTTCATTAGTAAACAGCGTTTCTAAATGCTTAATGTCGTTGTGCTTAAAACGCTTCATTTTCGCCGTTGACAGTGCCCCTGCTTCCATCAAAGATGCGTGGTTTAATCGGTCTTGAATCAATACGTCTGATTTTTCTAGCAGGGTAAAAAGCAACGCTTGATTAGCACTGAAACCAGAACCAAATAATACCGCCCTCTCGAAGCCCAGCCATTCAGTTAACGCCGCTTCTAAGTTGCAGTGCGCAGCACTGAAGCCAGTCACCATGGGTGATGCCCCACTGCCACTGCCATAAACGCTCAGACCTTGCTGCCAAGCACGTACAAGCGCTTGATCATTGGCTAAGCCTAAATAATCGTTGCTTGAGAAGTTGATGTAGCGTCTGCCATCATGTTCTAAAATCGATTGGTTTCCGGCAAATACCACATTCATTGAACGATTCAACCCTTGCGCTTTACGAGCAGAAAGAGCAGATTCGATTCGAGATTTAAACGCTGGCATCGTAGAAAAGATCGTCTTTAGTTGGACGTGCAGCAACGCGCTCTACCACGCGATCCAGCAATTCGTTTTCTTCGATTTCATCAGGTTTTTGAGACACTTCTTGGCTGTTAATACCCAGCTTCTTAAACAGCATCATGTCTTTGTCTTCAGAAGGGTTTGGGGTCGTTAGAAGTTTGCAGCCGTAGAATACTGAGTTTGCACCTGCCATAAAACACAGCGCTTGCATCTGTTCGTTCATGTTTTCGCGACCAGCAGACAAACGCACAGCCGATTGAGGCATCATGATTCGTGCGATCGCAATCAGACGGATAAAGTCAAATGGCTCAACATCGTCCACAGTCTCCAGCGGTGTGCCCTTCACTTTTACCAGCATATTGATTGGTACGCTCTCAGGGTGTGTAGGAAGATTCGCCAATTCAACCAGCAAACCTGCACGATCGTTGGCACTTTCACCCATGCCGATGATACCGCCAGAACAAATCTTCATACCAGCATCACGAACGTGAGACAGCGTATCCAAACGGTCTTGGTAAGTACGAGTGGTAATGATGTTGCCGTAGAACTCAGGCGACGTATCTAGGTTGTGGTTATAGTAATCCAGACCCGCGTTTGCCAGCTGCTTCGCCTGCTCTGGCGTTAACATACCTAACGTCATACACGTTTCCAAACCCATGTCTTTTACGCCTTTGATCATATCGGTCAAATGCGGCATGTCGCGCTCTTTCGGGTTCTTCCACGCTGCGCCCATGCAGAATCGCGTCGAACCTGCATTTTTCGCTTTTTGAGCAGCGTCGAGTACACGTTCGACTTCCATCAGACGCTCTTTTTCGATGTCTGTGGTGTAACGAGCGCTCTGAGGACAGTACTTACAATCTTCTGGACAAGCACCCGTCTTAATCGACAGAAGCGTGCTTACTTGAACATGGTTGGTTTGTTGGTATTGACGATGAACAAGCTGCGCTTCAAATAGGAGATCCATGAATGGCTTTTCCATGAGATCGCGCACTTCAGCATGCGTCCAGTTATGACGAACTTCCACGTGTATTCCTTTAATCACTTTTTTGTTGTGTTGACAGTCTACTTAGTCTCGATAAACTGTCAACACAACAAGAAACAATAAAGTTTACATTGGTTTGTTTTTTAATCTCAACAGCTATTGGAATAGAACATGGATCTCGCCTTCGACCGCCATCACATCTGGCATCCTTACACTTCAACGTTGACACCTCTGACCTGCTACCCAGTGGCCTCAGCAAATGGTGTACACATTAAATTGGAAGATGGGGCAGAGCTTGTCGATGGCATGTCTTCTTGGTGGTCGACTATCCACGGCTATAACCATCCCCACCTAAATCAAGCGGCGCACCAGCAAATCGATCAAGTGTCACATGTCATGTTTGGCGGGATTACCCACCAGCCTGCAATTAGTTTGTGTAAGAAGTTGCTGTCCCTCGCACCAAATAACCTTGAGCATGTATTCCTTGCCGATTCAGGTTCCGTTGCCGTAGAAGTTAGCTTAAAAATGGCTCTGCAATATTGGCATGCGAAGGGCGAACGCCGACCGAAGTTTCTGACTTTGCGCCACGGTTATCACGGTGACACCTTTGCAGCCATGTCGGTTACCGATCCTGATAACTCAATGCACTCTCTCTACAAAGGCTTTTTGCCTGAGCATATCTTTGCGGAGTCACCAACCTGTGGTTATTGGGATGAATGGAAGCCAGAAGACCTTACCGACTTCGAGCACAAGATTGAGACTCACCATAAAGAACTTGCTGCGGTGATCCTAGAGCCTATCGTTCAAGGCGCAGGCGGCATGCGTATCTACCATCCAGAATTTCTCAAAGGCGTGCGTAAGCTTTGCGACAAATACGGCTTGTTATTGATTGCAGATGAGATCGCTACCGGTTTTGGACGTACCGGCAAATTGTTTGCCTGCGAACATGCAGATATTCAACCAGACATTCTGTGTGTTGGGAAAGCACTCACTGGAGGCTACATGACCCTCTCTGCGACCCTCGCGAGCAAACACGTAGCAGACACCGTTTGTGGCGGTGATGCAGGTTGTTTTATGCATGGCCCAACGTTTATGGGTAACCCACTTGCCTGTGCTGTTGCCACTGCAAGTTTGGAATTGATTGAGCAAGGTAACTGGCAACAGCAAACCCAACAAATCGAAGCGTTGTTTTCTGAGTTACTACCAAAACTTGAAGAATACGACTTGGTGAAAAACACCCGTTGGTTGGGTGCTATTGGCGTAGTGGAGACGCATCGCCCTGTGAATATGGAAGCCATCCAAGCCTTGTTTGTTGAACACGGAGTTTGGATTCGTCCATTTGGTAAACTGATTTATATGATGCCGCCCTTCATAAGCAAGCCGGAAGATATTGAGAAACTAGTTAACGCGATTGATGCAGCGTTGCAACGTAAAGACTGCTTCGCTTCATAGTTCAATTCAACATGAAAACGGTTTGAGTATGAGACTCAAACCGTCTCGTTATTTATTAGAGCAGTAAAGTTATCGGAGTTGACTGTCTTTACTCGCTCGTCTATTGAACAATGCTTGGCGTTGAGATACCAATTCGATTGTTGACTGACATTCGATACACAGACGAACGCCTTTCATTGCAAGACGACGCGCTTCCGGAATCTCATCACCACACTCATCGCAATAATGGGCGCTCTCACCCTTTGTGATACTGCCACGAACACGGAAAATCTCGTCGTCTATTGTGTTTTGAATTTGTTGGCTGACGCTATCGTCGTTTGCCCACCCTACGGCCATAAGCCCTCCTCGTTACTTGAATGAGAAAATCTACTTACCGTGGTAAGGTGGATGATTATATCGATTACAAATAACAAGATAATTAGGGTAAATTCGAAAACACTATTACGTTTTAGTAATAATTACTCTGTAATCGATTATTCGGCGCTCTCATGGAAAAGCAATGCAAGGTTACTCATACTCCCTTCCTCGCATTCAAAATACTGCGTTTGCTCAGGCTCTCTCAAAGTAACACTGAGTATCTTCTCTACCTCACCAAACTCCTCGTTAAAGTACTCACTGACTAATATGACGCGCTCACCAATACTAAATTCCAGTGACTTCTCATCTACCAACGCTCGATGGTAATGTTTGAAACGATAATCTTGAGGTTTGATCCGCAGTAAAACTGGGCTTTGATTCACAGTGGACTTATTAAAGGTAAGCTCGCCTTTGACGTGTTCTATCGAAATACTAAAGTTCATAGTTTGGTTTACCGAACATTCAAAGACTTTTCTGGGTAAGGTGCTAGCAACCGCAAACGTGCTCATCATAGCAACACTTAAACCCCAAGTGACCGCCAATCGTTTCATTACCATTCTGCCAACACTATAAATAGCGCTTGCTCAGACATACGGGTTAATACATATCCGTGTGAAGATGAATACGAGCCACTGAGTACACTATTCTCTTTCTCAATAACGATATCCTCGATGCCGTCAGCGTTGTAATCACCTTTTGCTACAATCGTAATGACTTGAAAACCATCGGTCGCGTCGAAGTACTCTGCTCTCACTTCACTGGAGACATGAGTTCTCTGGATATGGTCTGCTTCATCCCACGTTGATAGTGCCTTTGCTTTCTCCGCACTTTCGTCAGAAATAACAAAAGCAAGCGCACTTGGGGCTAAATTAGGAAAGTTATCGTCTAACTTAAATTTCGATATAAATGAGCGCTTGGAGGCGGCTAACTTTGCCATCTCACTCCATGTTTGACACTGAGTTAAATACGCTTTAAACGCACCGTATTCATAAGCTTTAGCCGCAGTAAAACCCTCTGAACTTGCATTAGCTAAGTCTTGGCAATTCGATACCAATTTTTCTTTGTCAGGCGCACGTCTCAATTCAAGTTCATAGCCCCAATAGAGCGAGTTACGAAGTTGCATATTTTCTTTGGAAGGTTTCGCTACTTCGCGCGCGAAAAAGCGGTCTGTTCGCTCAGTATCTAAGTATTGAGGTGGGATAAGTTCGCTTGCGACAACCCTACCGAAAACGAGCAAGGTAAGCGCAAAAATAACACGTAATAAAAGATGATTTAATGGCATAACGTTTAACAACAAAGACAAATGAGGACGTTAGCTTGTCACGTGAAAAACCGCTTAGAAAAATATTATTTATCTCCTACTGCCAGATTCTGGGCGAGCTCGTCACTAATGCGTGTGCTAATTACATTACAACGTATTTTCACTCGACGCAGATAACAAAAAACCCAGCACTAAGGCTGGGTTTTGGTGTTCTAGTGGTTAATGAATTAACCGATGTGCGTTGCGCCCGCCATGTACTTCTGAAGTACTGTAGGGATTGCAATGCGGCCGTCTGCTTCTTGGTTGTTTTCTAGGATAGCAACCATTGTACGACCTACAGCTAGACCAGAACCGTTTAGCGTGTGTACAAGCTCAGGTTTCTTCTCGCCTTTACGACGGAAACGCGCTTGCATACGACGAGCTTGGAAGTCCCACATGTTAGAACATGAAGAGATTTCACGGTAAGTTTCTTGAGCAGGAACCCAAACTTCTAGGTCGTAAGTCTTACGAGCGCCGAAGCCCATGTCACCTGTACATAGAACCACTTTACGGTAAGGAAGCTCAAGAAGTTGTAGAACTTTCTCAGCGTGACCTGTTAGCTCTTCTAGTGCGTTCATTGAATCTTCTGGCTTAGTGATTTGTACTAGCTCAACTTTGTCGAACTGGTGCATACGAATCAGACCACGAGTGTCACGACCGTAAGAACCCGCTTCTGAACGGAAACATGGCGTGTGAGCTGTCATCTTTATTGGTAGATCCGCTTCGTCAGAAATCGTGTCACGAACTAGGTTCGTTACAGGCACTTCTGCAGTAGGGATTAGAGACAGTTTACGTGGCTCTTCGTCGTTTACTTTTTCTACTAGCGGCTCAGTGTGGAAAAGATCTTTACCAAACTTAGGAAGCTGACCAGTACCGAATAGGCTGTCAGAGTTTACTAGGTAAGGTACGTACATTTCTGTGTAGCCGTGCTCTTCAGTGTGAAGATCCAGCATGAACTGAGCGATTGCACGGTGTAGACGAGCAAATTGGCCTTTCATCACGATGAAACGTGCGCCAGTGATCTTAACTGCACTTGCGAAGTCTAGACCGTCGCCCATTTCGCCTAGGTCAACGTGATCTTTCAGTTCGAAGTCGTAAGACTTTGGCTCACCCCAACGAGAGATTTCAACGTTGTCGTTTTCATCTTTGCCATCTGGTACTTCGTCTGCTGGGATGTTTGGTACAGAAAGCGTGAACTCGTCTAGTTGAGCCATTACTTGCTCAAGTTCAACTTTCTTCGCATCAAGATCGCTACCTAGCGTACCGATTTGTTTCTTGATCTCTTCTGCGCCTTCTTTGTCGCCAGCCGCCATTTTTTGGCCGATTTGCTTGGAGATGGAGTTACGCGTGGATTGTAAATTTTCTACTTCTACTTGAATGGACTTACGTTGTTCTTCAAGTTTACGAATAGTATCTACGTCTAGCTTAAAGCCACGACGCGCCAGTTTAGCAGCTGTTTCATCCAGCTCTGTACGAAGTAATTTAGAATCCAGCATTGTTAATCCTATGCTTTTTGTTGTGAAATCACGCGCACTTTCCAAGCGTACGCGTTAAAAAAATTTACTGAACAAATGTATCCAAAAACGCCTACTTTTCATAGCGCTTTTGTGGGCTATTTGCGTCTAAAGTAGCCAAGTAATCTAACTTTTCGCCGATTTTGGTCTCCAGACCACGATTTGTCGGCTGATAGTACCTACGATCGCCCATTTCAGGCGGCAAATATTGCTCACCTGCTGCGTAAGCACCAGGCTCATCGTGAGCATAACGATACTCAGCCCCATAACCCATGTCTTTCATCAAACTGGTTGGCGCATTTCGAAGGTGATGCGGCACTTCATATTCAGGTAAGTTATGAGCGTCCGCTAGCGCTTGTTTCCAAGCAACGTAAACGGCATTACTCTTTGGAGCGCACGCGAGATAAACAATAGCTTGAGCAATCGCACGTTCACCTTCTGCTGGACCAACGCGTGTAAAACAGTCCCACGCGGAGAGTGCCACTTGCATGGCTCTAGGGTCCGCATTGCCGACATCTTCCGATGCTATCGCAAGTAATCGACGGGCAATATAAAGAGGATCACAACCCGCAGCAATCATACGTGCAGCCCAGTAAAGCGCCGCATCTGGGTTAGAGCCACGAATGGATTTGTGGACCGCAGAGATTAAGTCATACCAGATATCACCTTTGTTATCGAAGCGAGAGACTTTCTCCCCTGCCACTTCAGCCAGCAACTTAAGCGTGATCTCTTTTTCACCTTGCGCATTGTCTTCTGCCATGTCGTAGAGCAGCTCAAGATAATTGAGAGACATGCGAGCATCACCGTTGACCAGTTCTGCTAGGCGGTCTAATACGTTATCAGCGAAATGTGCGGGTGTATTGCCCAAGCCACGCTCTTTGTCACTGATCGCTTGATTCAGCGCCAGTGAGATTTCATCTTTATCGAGAGACGTTAGCTTGTAGACACGTGCACGTGACAGCAATGCGTTGTTTAACTCAAACGATGGGTTTTCTGTCGTCGCACCAATAAAGGTAACCGTGCCATCTTCGATATGCGGTAAAAACGCGTCTTGTTGAGATTTGTTGAAGCGATGCACCTCATCCACAAATAAGATGGTGCGGCGACCCGCCATTTTGTTCTCACGTGCTTTCTCGATTGCAGCACGGATTTCTTTCACACCAGACGTTACGGCAGACACACGCTCTACTTCAGCATTGGCGTAGTTTGCAGCCACTTCCGCTAATGTCGTTTTGCCTGTACCTGGTGGTCCCCAAAGGATCATAGAGTGAATGTGACCCGCCTCTAGCGCACGGCGCAGTGGCTTACCAGGGCCTAAAATGTGCTGCTGTCCAATATATTGCTCGATCGTTTCCGGTCTCATACGAGCAGCAAGGGGACGAAAATCTTCGTCCCCCGAGAAATCTAATGTGTAATTACTCACTACCAATTAATTCCTTTGGTCATCCACTTCCACACCTTTTGGAATTGTGAATGTGAATCTGTCTGCTTTTGGTTTACCCAGCTTCACGTTGTTAAAGGTGAACAAACCTTTTTGGCCGTCTTGCTCAACCACATTGAAGCCTTTCACCACACCTTTGGCATCAATATTAATCTGGAATTGACCTTGTGTGGAGTCTACTGCAGTAGGAATGAGAGTGAACTGGTCACCTTTTTGAGATATTTTGTAGTTATTCCAATCACTTGCTCGGTTACGCGTTAGCAAAACAAATGGCGTTTGCTCTGTTGCTTGCTCTTGCCAGTAGATGCTCACTTGCTCGATGAATGGGCTGTAGTACCACAATGTCTTACCGTCAGAGACCAATAGGTTCTCATCAGGGAATGTTGTACTCCAACGGAACAGGCTTGGGCGGGCAATTTCAACCGTACCTTCTCCTTCCATAACCGTTTCGCCTTCAGGGCTGATAACCTGCTGAGAGAAATCTGCACTAAAGCCATCATTCATAGAAAGACGTTTGTTTAATTCATCTTTAGGAGATGCTGCGTGTGCAGTAGAGAAGAGGGAAAAGCTTAAAACAAGCGCGGAGAAAAGTTTCGCTGAACATAGTTTTTTCATTCAGATACCTATTATTAGAACCACTCACCTCAGTTGGACTGAGGTGAGTAACACAAGTTCATTAATCTTTTGGTGGCGCAGGTGCCAGTACTTCACGGTTACCGTTATGACCCGGAGCACTTACGATGCCCTGCGCTTCAAGCTGCTCTATAATACGGGCGGCACGGTTGTAACCTATCTTAAATCGGCGCTGAACACCGGAAACCGAACCTCGACGTGATTGAACCACGTGCTCAACAACTTGATCGAAGAGCGGGTCTACATCTTCATCCGCTTCCATTTGCTCACCTGGCAATAGACTTTCTGGAGTTTGATCTCCACTGATGATCTCTTCAATGTAGTTCGGTTTACCACGCGCTTTCCAGTTGTTTACAACAGCATGAACATCATCATCTGATGCAAATGCACCGTGAACACGAGTTGTATGACTTGATCCCGGCGGTAGATACAACATATCACCCATACCAAGTAGTGATTCTGCGCCGCCTTGATCTAGGATTGTACGAGAGTCCGTTTTAGTCGATACCGTAAACGCAACACGAGTTGGGATGTTCGCTTTAATTAGACCGGTAATAACGTCAACCGATGGACGCTGAGTCGCAAGAATTAAGTGAATACCTGCCGCACGCGCTTTTTGCGCCAAGCGAGCAATCAGTTCTTCAACTT
This sequence comes from Vibrio sp. 2132-1, assembly GCF_033344315.1. Taxonomy (NCBI): domain Bacteria; kingdom Pseudomonadati; phylum Pseudomonadota; class Gammaproteobacteria; order Vibrionales; family Vibrionaceae; genus Vibrio; species Vibrio sp. 2132-1. The sequence continues at coordinate 12,726 of NZ_JAWPON010000013.1, forward strand.
TCTTACCTACCACCATCATCAGGTCAGCAAATTCGTCAACAACAACAACGATGTAAGGCAGCTTTTCTAGCAATGGCGGTTCAGTATCCATGCTGTCGCCTTCCTGCCAGAACGGGTCATGGATTGGGTGGCCCGCTTCTGCTGCCATCTTCAATTTTTCGTTGAAGCCCTTCACATTACGTACACCTAATGCCGACATCAATTTGTAACGACGTTCCATCTCGCCCACACACCAACGTAGAGCGTTTGATGCGTCTTTCATATCAGTCACAACTTCAGAAAGAAGATGAGGGATACCTTCATAAATAGAAAGCTCTAGCATTTTCGGGTCAATCATGATGAAGCGTACATCTTCTGGACCTGCTTTATACAGCATGCTCAAAATCATCACGTTCACACCCACCGACTTACCAGAACCTGTTGTACCTGCTACTAACACGTGAGGCATCTTCGCAAGATCTGCCACCACAGCTTCGCCCGCAATGTCTTGACCTAACACAACCGTTGTTGGTGACGTTGCTTGCTCAAACTGAGGGCTACTGATGACATCAGATAAATAGACCGTCTGACGACTCATATTTGGCAGTTCCAAACCGATGTAAGGCTTGCCAGGGATTACTTCCACAACACGTACCGCCATCGCAGACAATGCACGCGCTAAGTCAGTTGAAAGACCAGAAATACGACTTACTTTCACCCCCGGCGCCAAATCAAGCTCAAAACGAGTGATCACTGGTCCAGGATAAATACCAACCACATCGGCTTTGATTTTGTAGTCAGCGAGTTTGCTCTCTACCAATCGAGCGACCTGCTCTAGCGCATCACGGTCGATAAAGTTTTCACGTTTTTCTGGATGATAAAGCAACTCGAGCGTTGGGAGTGGCTCTTCCGGAACTGGCAAATTTTCTTCTTTCTGTACCAAAAATGGGTTCTGTGTTGCAGCGACTTTGGCTTGCGCATTGGAAACCATATCTTGGAATGCTGTAACGTCTTGGTCGTTGTCTTGGATCTCTTCTACTTCCACTTTTTGAGGTGCAGGTTCAAATGTTGTTGAAGGTGTTGCTGCTTGCTGATGAGGCGTTGTTGGCTGTACTTGCTGTGCAGGCTGAGACTCCACTTCGTCTTCATCATCTAACACATCAAAGTCAGAGATCGTAGGCTCAATATGTTGGCTCGACTCTGTTTGAGCCGTGATGCTACCTAATACAGCAGAATCAATTGCAGGCTCTTCATGTACAGGATGCTCTATACTTGGCTGCTGTACTTGCTCTGCTTCAAATTGTTCGTACTCCGCATAATCTGGTTCAACACTGATCGGTTCTTCTGTAGCTGTATGTGGCTCGACATAGGAAGAATAAGTGTCTGCAAATGATGGGGCTGCCTGTTCTTCAGTTCCCCAGTCATCTGCTTGTTGCGCCGCTGCTTCAAGCTCTTCTATCGTAACATTCAGTTGCTTGGTGCGTTCCAAGAGCGGATCAACGTTATCAGTGTTAACCGTATGGATAGGTTGTATTTGAGGCTCAGGTTCAGAATAAACTGGCGCAGCATTAACCGTAGCCTTGCGTTGTGGTGGCGTCGGTTCTACCATCGCCTGTTCCGCAGGCTTATCAGGTTTAGCTTGCGGCATATAAATAGGGTACTCATGCGCTGGCGCCGACTCTTTCGGTTCATCGACATCGTACGCCGTTAAATGAGGAAGCGGCTCATCATCAATTTCATAGTCTACATTATGTTTAGGCGTAGAGACTTTATCTTCTACAAACTCATCAAGCTGAGGTTCTAAAACTTCCTGCTCTGAACCTCTTGCCTTATTTGCAAGCGCGGCAATTAGTGCTAACGCACGATCACCAAGCCATTCCACGATGTTAAGCCATGAGATGCCAGTGAAGAGCGTAAAGCCCGCTCCCCACAAGAACAGCAGTACCAATGTGGTACCGAGTACATTCAATGTAGGTAAAGCGAGGCTAGACAACACATCCCCGACCACACCTCCGGATGAAAAATACCAAATGTCATCAAAATTAATATCGGCAAGACCGCAACTGGTCATAATAAGGACGACCAGACCGAGCAGCCTTGTACCCCATAGCATGAAATCAATGGGCTCATCTTCTCCTCGTTTACGGCAAATCACCCATGCAGCCGCCGCTAGCAAGAAAGGGATTGGGTAAGCGAGAGAGCCAAATGTGAAGAATAGAGTATCGGCTAGCCAAGCGCCGAAAAGGCCACCAGCATTATCGATATCCCCTCCCCATGCGGTTTGGGACCAAGAAGGATCGGCCGGACTGAAGGTAAATAGTGCAACCGCAAGCAATACCGAGCTAAGAACGCCAACGATAAAGCAGCACTCTTTTAAGCGTTGGAAGCCATTTAAGCGTGAAGACTGGGGCTCTTCACTGGTTTTGATAATGGTTTCGACTTTCTTTGCGTTCTCTTTGAACATAAATCAACTTGAATATGGAAATGAAATAGGAAATTGCAAAACATTCCGAGCGGCATCAAGCCGCTCGGTAAATTGATTTAACCATATCAAGGAGAAAAACCCAATTACTCTCTGGCGAAAGCGGAAGCATATACCGCTTTCTTTGCAAGAAATTAACGAGTTTTGATCACAAGCTGGTTAGATTGTTTCACTTCTTCCATAACAACGTATGTGCGAGTGTCATTTACGCCAGGTAGACGTAGTAACGTATCGCCCAATAGTCGGCGGTAAGCACCCATATCTGATACACGGGTTTTAAGAAGATAGTCAAAGTCACCTGAAACAAGATGACACTCTTGTATGTCGTCTAGCTTTTGAACAGCTGAGTTAAACTGCTCAAACACATCCGGCGCACCACGGTTTAGCGTAATCTCAACGAATACTAATAGTGATGCATCCAGGAACTGCGGATTCAATAATGCAGTATACCCTGTGATATAACCCTGACGCTCTAAGCGACGTACACGCTCCAAACATGGCGTTGGAGAAAGTCCCACACGTTTTGAAAGCTCAACGTTTGAAATACGACCGTCTTTCTGCAGCTCATTAAGAATGTTGCGGTCGATACGGTCTAGTTCCTTGGACGGCTTTTTATAGTTGTCTGCCATTTTTTATTCCACCTTATTACTTCCTTGCAAAAAAATATACTACAACTTTTTAATATTTGGTGCCAAATTTTACAAATCTATAACTATACTAGTTATTAATTCGACAATAACACCCTACTAACAGTTAATACAACCATTATAGAAAGAGGATACAGGATGATCATTGGCGTACCTAAGGAAATCAAGAATCACGAATATCGTGTTGGTATGATCCCAGCTAGCGTGAGAGAACTCATCTCACATGGTCACCAAGTTTTAGTTGAGACCAATGCAGGTGCCGGCATTGGTTTTTCAGACGATGATTACATCGCTGTCGGCGCATCCATTCTCCCTCATGCTGCTGACGTATTTGCGCAAGCAGACATGATTGTAAAAGTAAAAGAACCCCAAGCAGTAGAGAGAGCAATGCTCCGCGAAGGGCAAATTTTATTTACTTATTTACACCTAGCACCAGATTTTCCACAAACTGATGAGCTAATCAAGAGCAAAGCTGTCTGTATAGCCTATGAGACTGTAACAGATAATATGGGTCGTTTGCCACTGTTAGCACCAATGTCAGAAGTGGCAGGTCGGATGTCTATCCAAGCTGGTGCGCAAACGTTGGAAAAATCGCACGGCGGTCGTGGTCTGCTCCTAGGCGGCGTACCTGGTGTTGAACCTGCAAAAGTCGTTATCGTTGGTGGTGGCGTTGTTGGTGCAAACGCTGCTCGTATGGCGGTTGGCCTTCGCGCTGACGTCACTATTCTAGACCGTAACGTAGACACACTTCGTAAGCTTGACGAAGAATTCCAAGGTCGCGCAAAAGTGGTTTATTCTACTGAAGACGCTATCGAGAAGCATGTTCTAGAAGCGGACCTTGTTATCGGTGCCGTTCTAATTCCTGGCGCAGCAGCACCTAAACTGGTCACTAAAGAGCACATTGCTAAGATGAAGCCTGGTGCGGCAGTGGTTGACGTGGCAATTGACCAAGGCGGTTGTTTCGAAACTTCGCACGCGACAACTCACGCAGATCCAACTTACATCGTTGATGAAGTGGTTCACTACTGTGTAGCAAATATGCCTGGCGCAGTTGCTCGCACTTCAACATTTGCACTCAACAACGCTACACTTCCATACATCGTGAAGTTAGCAAATAAAGGCTACCGCGAAGCACTTCTAGAAGACAAAGGCTTCCTTGAAGGTCTAAACGTTATTCACGGAAAAGTAACATGTAAAGAAGTAGCAGAAAGCTTTGACTTGGAATACGTTGAACCAACTCAAGCTATCGCTATGTTTAATTAATGACAAAATAAAACATAACTTGTCACGTTTTGTTTACAAAAGCCCACTCATAAGTGGGCTTTTTCATATAGAGCGTTTGGCTATAAAGAATAACTAAATCTTATATGCACAAATTAAAATATTTCTAGGTGTGACCGATTTAGGGCAAAACTCTGACAATCTAACACGGTAACCACGTTCTTCAAGATAAAGCACTTTGTCTAATGCGAGCCAGATCTCCAACGGACGTTGAAAAACAAGTTGCACTAAGCTCATTCTCTCCATTTGCCAGAAGCGTTGTTCGCTTAACTTTTCAAAATGAGAGAAATCGATTTCTTGAGGAAGAACAATGCCTTTTTGCTCCGCTGCCCAGCGACATAAAGATTCAAAACCATCACTTAATTGCGACTTACGGATACTCGGCACAGGCTGATACTCTGCCATTCCCAAAGCTTGTCGCGTGATCAAATCAAACCCAAGACGAAACATCATTTCCTGCTGACGATGACGACGCACGCGCTCTCCTCCTGTCACCGTTTGTTGTAATGGGATACGCAGTTCTTGCTTAGACAATGAGAGAGAAGAAGCCCTGCCCGATTCCGACATCGGCTGGTATTGTTCCGACTGAATCAAGTGGTAACAACAAGGTGATATGGTCATCGCAGCAATCCCATTTTCACTGCCGTACTGCATTAGACGAACGTGAAGGTCACCGCATGCATGCAGTGCTACTGCGTGTTGCGTTGGCTTAAACACGGCTTTCGCTTTGCTATCAAACGCGTCGCCTTGAATAAACGTCATCTTCCAATGATGTTCATTGGCTGCTTGTTGCCCCGAATCGCACAGTGCTTGTTGGTATTCAAAGCTGGTTACAGGCTGATCGGTTTGCGTTGTCAGGATTCGCCCCAAGTAACCTTTACCTGAGCACCATTCTAGCCATTCTTCGCCACAGTGTTGTTGAATTGCAGCTTCACCCATCGAGCTAATTTGCTCCAACTTACGTCCCGGAATACCGTTATCTAAACCACGAGCGAGTTCCAAGCCGTTTAACGACAAAAGCTCTAAATGAGTCAGTTCTGCGAGTTGTTCAAGCTCAGGCAAAAACGGACTAAGTGCTTTTAACGCGAGTTCTGGTGCTGCTTTGTATTCTTCGATTTGAGAGGGAGTAAGAGACGCTAGCCATTGGCACAGTCGAGGATGTTGCTCCTGCCAAGGTAATGATGTGTGAATGCTGCTTTTAAAAGGCTCGAATCGCCACAAAGATTGGTTTTCGATTAAGCAGTCATTAATAAATTGAAATTGCGTTTTCATAACTCCCCCTACAACGAGCGCATTGTAGAGGGAATCGAAACATCAATGAAGTGTTATCTCACCGGAAGCTCGATGTCTTTAAACATCTCTTCGATTTCTGCATTAGACTTCAACGAAATCGCCTGCTCAACCACTGGACGCGTTAAGTGCGGTGCAAAACGCTCCATAAAATCGAACATGTAAGAGCGTAAGAATGTACCACGGCGGAAGCCGATGCTCGTGGTGCTCGCGCCAAACAAATGGCTCGCATCTATTGCAACCAAGTCACCGTCCTGCTCTTCATCCACAGCCATGCTTGCAATCACACCCACACCAATACCCATACGAACGTAAGTTTTAATGACGTCTGCATCAGTTGCAGTGAACACCACTCGCGGGGTTAAACCTTCGCGGTTGAATGCTGTATCCAGCTCTGAACGGCCAGTAAAACCGAACACGTAAGTGACTAATGGGTAAGCGGCAAGATCACTGATCGTTACTTTGTCTTTCTTCGCTAGTGGGTGGTCTTTAGGCACAACTATTGAACGATTCCAGTGATAACAAGGCAGCATGATGGCATCTTGATATAAGTGAAGCGCTTCTGTCGCAATCGCAAAATTCGCTGTGCCTTTAGCTATCGCCTCAGACATTTGTGACGGTGTACCTTGGTGCATGTGTAACGACACTTTTGGATAACGAGAAGTAAAACCTTTGATGACATCTGGCAGTGCATAACGAGCCTGCGTATGTGTCGTGGTGATATTCAGCGTCCCCATTTCTGGATGGGTGTGCTCTCCAGCCACCGCTTTGATACTTTCTACACGAGCGAGAATTTCTTGCGAGATACGTACAATTTCTTCACCAGCTGGCGTCACTTGCGTTAAGTGCTTACCGCTACGTTCAAAAATCTGAATGCCTAACTCATCTTCCAGCAACCGAACCTGTTTACTGATACCTGGCTGAGAGGTATATAAGCTTTCCGCCGTTGCAGATACATTCAGATTATGGTTTACAACCTCAACAATATACTTCAGCTGCTGCAGTTTCATCGTAATCCCTTACTTATTCATGAGAGAGTTTATTGGCCACTCAAGCGAGCGATATAATAATTAGTTATAACGCGTTCAAATCGAAATGAACAGCAATTTCTAACTTATACCTCAATCACATACTAATAATCTTCAAGCAAGAAACAATATGCACAAAGTTGAGCCAATAAATGACCGAAGTTCTATGATGTGACTTCTATCAGTAACTAAAACGTGGGAAAGACAAAATAATCAAACAAATAAGGTGCCGAGTAAGATAAGATTCATGTATTCTTTAACGCTAGCCGCAGAAAAGTAAAGCAGACGCAAAGATATGAATATTGGTTTAATAATCGCTTTGGTAGCCATCCTACTGGTGTTAATCCTAGGCTATAACATTATGTTGCAATATAAGGTTAAAGTTGAAACCGCAAAAAGGCAGGAATCAGCGCGATATGTAGCCTTGATAGATGGTACTGAAGAGTTGATTGGTCATGCGCACCATATCCCTTTTAGTAAAGAGCTGTTGCTGTGTCTAAACAATCGTATTCTTGACGCGCTAGAGAGCATGCATGAGCTGGACCCGAAGAACAAGCAACTTGCTCAACGTATCGAAAATATGAAGCAGCAGATTACGCAGCTAAAAGAGAATGGTCCTACTGGCGAGAGTACCACTTTCAAGATGCCGAGTAGTGATAAACAAGCTATCGTCATGCTTAAGCTGGTTAAACGACTTCGCGACACTATCCGTAACGAGCACAACAAAGGCCGATTGGATACCCAGACTTACGTCACCGAAAATGCGCGCTTGGAAACGATGCAAATTCGCATCAACATTGAAAATGTCATCAAAAGAGCAAACGACTCTATCGCTCGTGGCCAACCAGGCACCGCGCTTCAACTGCTGCGTAAAGGTATCGATGCTTTGAGCACTAAGAGCGATCCTTATTCTATTCAAGCGAAACAAAAGCTTGAAGAGATGTTGGGTGACTTAGATAAAAAGCGCCAAGATAAAAGCGATGCCGAAATGCAGCAGATTGCTGACAAAGAGCGTGACAATGACATGGAAGCACTCTTCGGCGAGAAGAAAAAGTGGTAACATTCACTTCAGGTCAAGAAAGGCTGCAATTGCAGCCTTTTTTCTATCCGCAAGACAACGGATATGCCCAGTAAAAATGTGAAGTACTAAAACTAAAATGATGAATCTAGACGCCTATCAAGATCTTCTTGCTCCCATTAACCAATTTCTGCAATGCAGTACACCTGATGAATGGGTAGAGGAAGCAAAGAAACCAGAGAACCTTCAAACCATTTTGTTAGACCACCTACTGTGCGAACTAAAAGCTGGCCAATCTGCCATGTTTTTAATTCGCAAGTATGCCGTTGACCAATCCAGTTCACATGCTTTACTTGACTGGTTTAAGCCCTACGAAGATTTTGCTTACCGTAACGTAGGCTCATTGGAAACTTTAAAAGGCAAGAGCAATATTTCTAAGTCAATCATGGCTAAGTCCGACTCACCATACAGCCAAGATTTGATCGATAAGATGGTGCTTTTGATAAAAGAGGAGTTACACCACTTTTATCAAGTTTTAGAGATCATGGAAAGTCGTGGAATTGAGTATAAAAATATTCCAGCAAGTCGCTATGCTAAAGGACTGATTTCGCATATGAAGACTCATGAGCCAGAAACGCTGATCGATAAACTCATCATTGGTGCGTACATCGAAGCCCGATCTTGTGAGCGTTTTGCCAAACTAGCACCACATATGGATGACGATATCGCAAAGTTCTACATTTCTTTATTACGTTCAGAAGCACGCCATTACCAGGATTATCTTGTATTAGCGGAGCAAATCGCAGGCAAAGATATCAGCGAGCGCATCGCCTACTTTGGACGTATAGAGGCAGATTTAATTTCTACGCCAGATACAGATTTTAAGTTTCACAGTGGTATTCCAGTCTAGCGAGCATATTCTCCCAAGGTTGAGCATACTCTGAACTTATATAGACAGAGAATAAATAAGCCGGACATTTCGTCCGGCTTATTTATTGTAGCAATGAGGTTAGGAATAAAGCTGAAACACAACAACTAGAGCTGGAATGAACCCATTCGAGTTTTCAAGTTGTGCGCTAGGCTACTAATCTGCTGACAAGCCACAGCCGTTTGTGAAGCTCCCTCAGCCATCTCTGTTGAAGCACTATCAATATGCTCCACGCTACGATTCAGCTCTTCGGATACAGAATTCTGCTCACTGCACGCCGTTGCGATTTGTGTACTCATTTGCGCTATGTTATCGACAGAATGTTCAATTTCTTTTATCTGGCTATCAGCATCATTAACTTGCTCAACACACTGAGAAATACCCTCCTGACAATCACGGCTTGAATGCCCTATTTTACTGCTGCTCTCTTGTAGTTGATTAACAATTTCCACAATTTGTGAAGTGGAGTCTTGAGTGCGTTGCGCCAGAGAACGAACCTCATCTGCCACAACAGCAAACCCACGTCCTTGTTCACCAGCCCGAGCGGCTTCAATTGCGGCGTTCAGTGCTAACAAGTTTGTTTGCTCGGCAATCCCGCGGATCACATCTACGACCACATTGATATTGTTTGAGCTCGATTCAAGCTCACGTGCCAGTTCATCTGATTCTTGGATCGTATGTGATACACGCTCAATTACTGCGATAGTTTGTTGTAACGTCACCGTTCCTTGCTTTGCCACTTCCGCAGCCGAATAAGCAGAGGTTGCGCCAACTTCGGTATTTTGTGCCACTTCACTTACAGCAGCTTGCATTTCTGTCATCGCAGAAGCCACCGAGCTAAGTTCAATTTGTTGATTTTGCATACCAGAAGCGGTCTGAGAAGAAATAGCACTCACTTCCTCTACTGCTGCCGTTAGCTGAATCGTTGAGTCATTAATCTCAGAAACCAACGAATGTAAGTTTGTTTGCATACCGACAAGCTCTTTGAGCAGCGTTCCTAACTCGTCTTTGCTCAATTCGCTTTCGTCGATTTGATTATTCAATTGACCCTTGGCGATTTTGGAAACGAATTCCAGTGCTCGATCAACAGGCCCGCAGATGACTCGAGAAAGCAACATGGCAGACATTACCATGACCAATGCGACGACAAGCGCACCAACAGCAGCGCTGTATTGTGTAAATGCCGCTTCACTTTGTACTTCTTCGCCAATCAAATTCACCAACTCATCGTTCAACGCGAGGGTATCATCCAAGCTGCTCAACGCTTTTGAGTAGGTATCGAAACTTGATAAAATTACATCATTTGCACTTTCAGCATCGCCTTGGCTTAGCAATACGTTGTAAGTCTTCGTTTCTTTGATGTATTGATTCCAAGTTTCTTTAAAAACGCTAAAGGACTGCGTTTCACGCTTATTAAGGTCGAGCTTTTCGTATTCTGCAATACCAGCCTGCACATCAGAACGCCATTGGTCGAGGCCTTTTAACCACTCACCAATTTTGGGGTGATTTGCGTTTGGCAATAAAGAGAACTCATCTTTACGCACTTTAGTAATATCAACTTGGATACCTTTCAAAATCGCAACAGAAGGTAAACTTTTATCTGTTAGCACTGAGATGTCTTTATTCAGTGTTAACAAACCTTGCACCAACATTACTGACACTAAACCAAACACGGCAAAAACGGTTAAATAACTAACCGATATTTTCTTTACGACACTTAAGTCTTTAATACGCATGCACTTTCTCCCCGCAGCCTTTCCAAACCTCTCACTTAAGTGAAAGCTTAACCTCTAAAACACACTGTTTTTTGCGCTCGATATCATTGAACGCTCTTATATACATCGGCTTGAGAGGTCAAATCTTGACCAGTAATTGATAGTTTTATCACATGCTATTTTAGAGATAGGCTCGCATGCTCCGTATTGTGTCTACATCTTTTCATGAGCGCTTCTCGGCGCAGATCCAAGATCTCATCGATGAGCTTTTCTTTCGCATTTATCCCAAAATGCTGGGCATAATTTTTTACTTTTGCTATCTCATTAGGTTGCAAGCGGTACACCTCTTTCTTTAAACGCGCTTCTGCTTCACTTCTAATCAAACCTTGCTCTTGTAACAATTTAATGATGGTTTCATCGGTTGGATTTACTGCTCTAGCCATGGTGCTCCATCTATCAATTTGAGTTCTAGCCATATAGCTAGATGAATGACGCCGCACAACTTATAGAGCAAAGATGACAGCTTGATTGCAGTGAATGCAATTCGTTGACTGTTGGTACTATTTTCCACCGCTTTAACGGCCACACACTCAATATCCCCATTCTCACCATTGAATAAAGATCACATTCTGATAACAATTTTCAGCGCTGGCTTAGATGTCATCCATATTTAACGTGCAAGTAACATTTATAAACAAGAATGATTGCTCTAGTTCAAATGATGGAAAAATAAGATGAAATTTTCGCAGTGGAGCCTTTTATTAAGTAGCTTGATAGCGTTACCCAGCATTGCAGATACCGACGTTTACCTAACGAATAACTCTGAGCAACCGTTAACTATTCAAGTAAAACATGAAGGCAGTGATTTGCTTCAATACGGAGAAGAATGGCAACAACATGTGCAGGTACTTGGTCCGTGGGAAACTAAATCTGTATTAAGCTTCAACCGCTGGGAGGGCGTGAAATCAAATCAAACTTACCGTTTTGAAACTGTGGTTTCTAGCCCCGAAGGTGAAAGCATAACACTCAATCAAATAATGGAAGGCCATTGGTACAATTCGACCATTGAATACGGCTTGTCCGCAGCCGATGTCGAGTTATCTCTCAAAGATGATCGTAACATTCATCGTGCCAACACTAACGCTTTTGGTACGAGAGAAACCGAACTGGCATTTAAGTCAGACAGTACCGCTCGATATGATGATCTTTACTACACCATCACGCCGAGCAAGGTAGCGGAGTCTGTCGACAACGAAGAACAAAACCTTAAGTTGATGACTTATAACATCTGGGCATTGACGGCTATTGCATCGCACATTGGAGATCGTTACGAACTGATTCCTCAACATGTAAAAGGTTACGATGTTTTGGCGCTGCAAGAGGTGTTTGCCAGCGGCCGTGAAGCATTCTTACGTGAGTTAGCCAAGGAATATCCTTACCAAACAAAGATGTTAGATAAAGAAGGCGTTAATATTCATGATGGTGGCGTAATCATAGTTAGTCGCTACCCTATCGTGAATGAAGCGCAATATGTCTTTCCCGATTGCTCTGGTACAGACTGCTTTGCCGATAAAGGCGTAAATTATGCGGAAATAATTAAAGGTGGTCAGGCTTACCATGTGTTTGCTACCCATACCGCATCTTTCGATACAGACACCGCCCGTGAGTATCGTCAGCGCCAGTTCAAACAAATCCGCGCACTCGCCCAATCTCTTGACATTCCTTCGAGCGAAACTGTGGTATACAGCGGCGACTTTAACGTAAACAAAAGAAAGTTCCCTGGTGACTACCAACAAATGATCGCTAACTTAAGCGCCATAGAGCCTCAGTACTCTGGTTACACGGAGTCAACCTTTGATCCCCGTATCAATAACTTCGCAGGTGAAGCGTTATCAGGTGGCGAAAACGTGGAATACCTTGACTATGTTATGGTGAGTAGTGAATACGGGGTGAAATCATTCAATGACAACCGTGTAGACGTGCCGCGCACAACCGCAGAGAGTTTATGGAAACACTACAACCTTTCTGACCATTTCCCAGTAAGCGCAACAATCAAGCCATGAAGAAAATCGCTTTGATAATCATGTCCGCCATTATGGCGGGCATGATATTTTTAACTTTCAATCACGATGTTCAAAAAAAAGAGCTCGCTTCCTCTCCTTCCCCTAAGACAAAAAATCAGAGTGTCTCCAGTACCTCACCACAAACAAGCAGCATCGTGCCCGATACGGATACTTCACCACAAACAACTAAGCTCCCTTCCACAGTTCAAATAACGACTGAGCGATTAACTCAACTCAAAGGCAGGAAACTTGTCGCTGAACTTGAGACGTTTTGGCAAGAGTGTATGTTGAACCGTAGTTGTGAAGAGCAGGTCGCCTTGTTTGAGGCGCATTTATCTTCAGCTCGATTCCAGCTTTTGGCGAACTACCCTCAGCTCAGAAGCCAATGGCAAGAGAGTGTAGGAAATTTGTTATTTGATGAGCAGCAATCACTGGCGTCGCGTATTGCACAGCTGAAGAACGAAGCAAGACGCATCTGGGGAGAATTGGCTGATGTTGTTTTCGCGGATGAGTTCGCGCTGTACGATTTCAACTTAGAAGCCCAAAAGCTGGACACTCAAAGCCCAGATAACTTTTTGCGAACTTTCGAACAACTCACCATTGACTGGCAAGAACATGCAGATGCTATTGGGCTAACAAGCGACCAGGAAAAATATGAGCGTGCGGTCACCCTGATTCCTAATAGTATGAGCCTACCAGATCGCTTGGCGATCATCGCAGAGCTTGAACGAACTTACTTAACGAAAGAAGAAAGTAAAAACATTCATGCTCGTCAGCAGCAAATTACAGAGCAAAAAAAACAAGTCAAAGATTACCAACAAGCATTACAACAACTTGAGTCCAAGCTAAGAACGCAAAGAGCTTCTAGCCATTCAAATTTGTCAGAACCGGAATGGCAAAGCTATTACCAACAAGAAGTCGCGGATTTTCGTCGTGAATTTTTTTCTTCTTAACAATGCGCTTTGACTGACTGAGAACTTAAAAAGGCACGTTGCTAACCAGCCGTCGTGCCTTATGTTCAACTCTCTACTTTTAATTCAGAACAAATTTAAACCAAATACATCTTTCACATCAAATAGCACTTTTTCGGTTTTCTCGCGAGAACGCTCACTACCTTGTTTTAAAATATCAATCAGCTGCGCTTTATCATTCAAATACATAGCGCGCTTTTCTCGAATAGGGCGAAGAATCTCTTGTAAGCATTCTTCTAACACTTTCTTGGTCAAACCATCACCTAACCCACCTCGTCGATAATGGTCTTTTAGCTGTTCGACATAATTTTTATCAGGATGAAAAGCATCGAGGTAGATGAATACAATATTCCCTTCGACTTGGCCTGGGTCCTCAATTTTCAGATGATTGGGATCGGTATACATAGATTTCACTGCCGCGGAAATCTCCTTTTCGGAGGCCCCTAAGTTGATTGCGTTCCCCATGCTTTTAGACATCTTATTTTTACCGTCAGTACTCGGCAAACGAGGTGCATCGCTAAGTAATGGACGGCATTCTCTAAGAACCTCTTTTCCACCCAGATGGTTTATTTTTCTCACGATTTCATTAGTTTGCTCTAACATCGGCAGTTGGTCATCACCCACTGGTACTAGCGTCGCATGAAACCCCGTAATATCAGCAGCTTGAGAAATTGGATACGTTAAAAAGCCTGCGGGAATAGAGCGTTCAAAACCTTTACTTTGAATCTCATTTTTAACCGTAGGGTTTCGCTCTAATCGTGCGATAGAAACAAGATTACTGTAATACATTGTCAACTCGGCTAACGCTGGAATTTGAGACTGCAACGTGATCGTCGTTTGAGCGGGGTTGATACCAACAGCCAAATAATCTGCAACGACATTGAGAATATTAGAGGATACCTTTGATGGGTTATGCGCGTTATCCGTCAGCCCTTGCATGTCCGCAACCAAGATCGTTTGCTCGTGCTCCGTTTGCAATTTGACTCGTTGTTGCAATGAACCAATATAGTGCCCGAGGTGTAATGGACCTGTTGCTCGATCTCCGGTAAGTATAATTTCACGCTGAGATGTATTTTTATGGCTATTCATATTTGTCTCCAAGTATTTAATAGATCGCTACTGGAGATAAAAAGATCAAACACTCTTAGCTACCATCCAGCAGCTTAAGAATGTAAGTATTCCGCGCCGCTCTATTTAGAGCGCCACCAAGAGAAGGTTGTTAATGAAGGGCGAACGTGTATTTTCATGTTTTTTAAACTAACAGCACACACCGCAGAACTCAATCTGTTTTGTACTGAATTAGTGTGAGTGTTCCAACAGCCAATTAAGAGGATTACATTGGTAAAGACATCGCAATGACCAAAACCGCACCAAATACCGAACCAGAGACAAACGCACACAGTACAGTTTTGTTGTGTTTCCTTTTCATTGATGAACTCCTATCCATAACTACGATGACCAGCCCTCACATCTAATACGCATGTGGATGCATCACGACAACGAGTTAACCAACATATCGCACGTAGGACCAGTACCGCTTTGTTAAATTGGGACCTCGTCCATAACTTGGAGTGTAAATGACTCCGGAACCTACAACAGAAGAAAATTTCATCACGTTACTGTCCTACCCTCCGGGTTTGTGGCTTAATAGGCAGCAGGAACACTTTTTTCTTTTACTGCGGATACTTACATGGAAGCTGTTTTACATCAGTTGCAATTCTCTTTGTCGATAACCGGACCTATCTGTTTGATGTTGATACTTGGCGTTCTTTTTAAGCGCTTTGGTCTAATCAACGATAATTTTATCGAAGTAGGCTCTAAACTGGTGTTTCAAGTTACCTTGCCTGCAATGTTATTTGTCAGCATTGTGGCTTCAGAACACGACTTTTCCGCGGCAAGTGGATTCGTCAATTTCGGCGTCATCGCTAGTATTTCGTTTTTCATTTTCACCTACCTTTCCGTCAAACTTCTGTTCAAAGCATCGCCTGACCAAGGCGTTCTCATCCAAGGTGGGTTCCGAGCAAATACAGGTATTATTGGTATCGCTTACGTTGCCAATGCGTATGGTTCTCAAGGTGTGGCGCTAGCAGCGCTCTATGTCGCGGTCACCACATTTATTTATAACGTCCAAGCGGTAATTTGCTTATCGCCCAAGGGGGCAACGTCTGCCTCGCAAGCAGCAAAGATGATGGGCCGAACACTGACTAGGAATCCGCTTATAATCTCCATTGTTCTAGGAATGACTTTTTATTTACTCGCTATTCCAGTACCGAATGTGGTTATTGACGCAGGAGACTACTTGTCCAAAATGACATTGCCTTTGGCGCTGTTGTGTACAGGTGGCTCACTTGACTTTAGCTTGATGAGAAAAGAGAAAGGTCCATCTTGGTTTGCGAGCAGTTACAAGCTCATCGTAGCGCCAGTCATCATCACCATGGGAGCTTACTTAGTAGGATTTCGAGGAATTGAGCTAGGTATTCTTTTCTTTATGAACGCCTCTCCAGTCGCTGCTGCCAGCTATGTCATGGCGCGTTCCATGGGAGGCAATGCCACGTTAGCTGCAAATATCATCGCACTCACTACGGTGCTTTCTACCGTGACCTGTACGTTGGGCATCCTATTTCTTAAGTTCTACAACTTAATATAATTGGTCCGCGATAAAATAAAGACGCTAAACGGCATTGATGTAAGTTACTGGTCGTGATTCGCAAAAGTGAGCTTTCTTACCAGACGAAAAAATTCACTCGCTTCAGATTCCGACAAACAAGAAAAAAACTCTTTCTGTAAATTCGTCATGATTTGATGAACTTGCTTTAAAGCATTTGCCCCCTTTTTTGTCATGCTTAGCATTTTAAGGCGCTGATTCGATTTACTTTTAGAAACTTGAACAAACCCTCTCTTTTCCAGATTGTCCACCATCCGCTTTGCTACACTTCGCTCAGTTCGAACCGCATCAGCCAACGCTTGCTGGCTCATAGGTTGAAATTCTTCTAAAGCGGCCAGTGCACTTGCCATTTCTAGTGTCATCAAATTTTGCCGAGAGAGCTCGGCTTGGGCACGATTGCGGTACATGCGCTGCATCACACCGCAGACAAACATAGGGCTTTGATCCAAAACGGAAATTGGGGAAATTTTCTGATCTTTCATCGTCGTTTTTCTTCTTTAGGCTTTCATTCGGTCGAAAAGACTGTGCTGATACTGCACACAACACGCCGTCTTTCAGGCTCGCGTCATAGACGGTAACCACCAAGTGAAAACATAAAATAAAGAGCGCCGAAGCGCCCTTTAATCGTGTTAATTATCACTAGTATAACTCAGTTAAAACAACCAAGTCCTACTCGCTTTGCTGACTGGGTTTAGTGCTGGTCTCAGACAACTCTGCCTCCGACTCTTTTCTCGCACGTCGATCAAACAATCGCTCAACCACTACAAAGAAGATTGGGACGAAGAATATACCCAATATCGTGGCACTGATCATGCCACCAAGTACGCCGGTACCTACTGCGTTTTGACCTGCCGATCCCACACCTGAACTGATAGCAAGTGGTACCACACCCAAACCAAAAGCAAGCGATGTCATGATAATTGGGCGCAGACGAACGCGAACAGCATGTAAGGTTGCTTCGATAAGCCCAGCGCCTTTCTCATAGTAGTCCTTTGCAAACTCAACAATCAGAATGGCGTTTTTGGTTGCCAAGCCGACCGTAGTTAATAAGCTCACCTGGAAGAACACATCGTTATCCATACTGCGCGTCATTACCGCAAGCACAGCACCAAGCACACCAAGAGGAACAACTAACACCACGGCGAAAGGTACTGACCAACTTTCATACAAAGCGGCAAGAACTAAGAATACAACGAGGATAGATAGCGCATATAGCATTGGCGCTTGGTTTCCGGAAAGGCGCTCTTCATACGAAATACCATTCCAGTTCACCGTGAAACCTTCTGGTAGCTTTTCTACCATTGCTTCAATTTCTTCCATGGCTTCACCAGTACTTACACCAGGAGCTGCACCGCCTTGAATATTCATTGCTGGCAAACCATCAAAGCGCTGCAAAAGAGGAGAACCATAGGTCCACTCGCCACTCGCAAAAGCAGAGAAAGGCACCATCTCTCCCTTAGCGTTGCGTACGTACCATGAATCGAAGTCTTTTGGCTGCATGCGGTATTCCGCATCACTTTGCACCATCACTTTCTTCACACGACCGCGGTCAATATAATCGTTAATGTAAGCCCCGCCCCATGCAGCTGACAGGATTTGGTTTACGTCATTGATACTGACATCCAAAGCACGAAGTTTGACGTGGTCAATGTTCACTTTGTACATTGGCGCATCTGCCTGACCGTTTGGACGAACACCGACAAGTTTCGGGTTTTGTGCAGCCATGCCCAGAAGTTGCCCTTGAGCCGCAACTAATGCATCGTGCCCTTTATTCAACGAGTCTTGGAGATAGAAATCGAAACCTGTCGAGTTACCTAGCTCTTGAATCGCTGGAGGGGCGAACGCAAACACCAAAGCTTCTTTAATGGTAGAGAAGTACCCCATCGCTCGGCCCGTAATGGAAGCCGCATCAGCGCCAGGCGCTTCACGCTCAGACCAATCTTTCAGGCCGATAAATGCCATCCCCATGTTTTGGCCTTGACCTGCGAAACTAAATCCAGCAACGGAGAAGACAGACTTTACATTGTCTTTTTCGTCTACTAGGTAAAAGTCACGCATTTTCTCAAGTGTTTTTTCCGTCTGTTCTTGTGTTGAGTTAGGCGGCAAAATAGCCATTGAGAATACTGTGCCTTGGTCTTCATCTGGCAAAAATGATGTTGGAAGGTTCATAAACAACCAGCCAGCACCTGCACTCATTGCCAAAAATACAACCAACATGCGACCTGTGCGTTTTAGAAGTTTGGCAACGCCGGTTTCATAGCCTGCTGTCATCGCATCAAACTTGCGGTTAAACCAGCCAAAGAAGCCTTTCTTCTCTAGAAGCTCAGCATCGCCTTTTTTCAGCAACGTAGCACACAATGCCGGAGTCAGAATTATCGCAACCAAAACGGAAAGCGTCATAGCCGCCACAATAGTTATCGAGAACTGACGGTAAATAACCCCGGTAGAACCAGACATAAACGCCATAGGGACGAATACCGCTGAAAGCGTCAAACCCACACCAATCAAGGCACCAGTGATCTGCCCCATCGATTTTTTGGTCGCTTCTTTGGGCTCTAAACCATCTTCATGCATCACACGCTCGACGTTTTCCACCACAACGATGGCATCGTCCACCAGCAAACCGATAGCCAGAACCATCGCGAACATGGTTAACGTGTTTACGCTAAATCCAGTCGCGTACAAAATAGCGAAGGTTCCGAGCAATACGACAGGCACTGCGATCGTTGGAATGATCGTCGCACGGAAGTTCTGCAAGAACAGGTACATGATTAAGAACACAAGAAGAATGGCTTCTAATAGCGTTTTAACCACTTCTTGAATCGAGGCTTTGACGAATGGCGTTGTTTCAAATGGGTAAGCAATCTGCAACCCTTCTGGGAACGTTGCACTCAGTTGTTCTAAACGCTCTTTCACCGCATTGGCTGTCTCAAGCGCGTTTGCGCCAGTACCTAATGAAATACCTAACCCCGATGCTGGGAAGCCATTATATTGGCCTCGAATATCATAACTTTCTGCACCACGCTCAACGCGAGCTACATCTTTCAAATAAACATTCGAACCACTGGCGTCGGACTTAAGAATGATGTCTTGGAACTCTTCTACACTGCTCAAACGACTTGCAGAAGAAATCGTAGCATTCAACAACTGACCTTCCTGCGCAGGTGCCGCACCCAGTTGACCTGAAGAAACTTGCGCGTTCTGTTCACTGATCGCGTTCGCTACATCGATTGCGGTCAAGTTGAACTGCGTAAGCTTAAATGGATCCAGCCAAACTCGCATCGCATACTGCGCACCAAACGCCTGCACTTGTCCTACGCCAGTTACACGACTTATCGGGTCTTGAATATTCGTTACAACAAAGTCGCCGATATCGTTTTCTGTAAAGTCAGGATCTTCAGAATAAACTGCGACAACCATGAGAAATGCCGTATTGGATTTATTGACGACAATACCTTGGTTTTGTACCTCCATCGGCAATGAAGTCAATGCCAATTGCAGTTTGTTCTGCACCTGTACTTGCGCGATATCAGGATCAGCTTCGCTATCAAACGTCAGGGTAATTGTCGCATTACCAAATGCATCACTGCTCGAGGATAGGTAGCGAAGGTAATCTAATCCTGTCATGTTTTGCTCGATAACCTGCGTTACCGAGTCTTCAACGGTTTTTGCTGATGCACCTGGATAGCGAGCACTGATGGTGATCGTCGTCGGTGAAATCGTTGGGTATTGCGAGACGGGTAAATTGAATAATGACATTACCCCCGCCAACATCGTTAGAATCGCGAGAACCCAAGCAAATACCGGACGATCGATAAAAAATCGTGCCATGATTACTCCTGTTCACCGTTTTGGATAGTTACCGAACTGCCTGGCCCTATCTTTTGTAAACCGGCGGTAATGACTTTATCACCCGCGTTCAAACCATCAATAATGCGCCATTGGCTATTGATCGCTTCGGCAGTCTTCACTGGTTTCGCTTCCACTTTGTTCTCGCCATTAACCGTCATCACTGTCGCTTTACCTGTCGCATCACGAGATACCGTATTTTGTGGTATTAGAATCGCATCAGGGTCGACACCAGTAATGACCGTCGCACGAACAAACATTCCAGGTAGCAACAAACCGTCAGGGTTTGGGAATTCGGCACGAAGCGTCACGCTGCCCGTACTTTCGTTCACATTGACCTCAGTAAATTTCATTGTGCCTTTGTGTTCGTAAGTGCTGCCATCTTCAAGCATCAATGTAACTTGCGCAGAGTCATCTTCTTGCATATGGCCTTGGGAGAGTGATGCTTTCAAACGCAGCAGTTGCGCGGATGATTGCACAATATCAACATTGATAGGGTCAAGCTGCTGAATGGTCGCTAATTTGGCAGCTTGGTTAGCCGTAACCAACGCACCCGCTGTCACACTCGATTTACCGATCACCCCGCTAATCGGAGCTTTGACTTGCGTATAATCTAAGTTGATTTTTGCTGTGTTGATCTTGGCTTTTGCGACTAGGACCTGCGCTTTCGCTTCTTTGTATGCCGCTTCTGCTTCATCCAAGTCTTGTTGGCTGATGGATTTTTTGGTGATCAAGGTTCTGTAACGCTTCACCGTGGCATAGGTCGACTCTGCCGCAGCTTGCGCACGGATTAATTCCGCTTCAGCGCTCAGCAAATCCGCCTGAAATGATGAATCATCAATTTGATATAGCGACTGTCCTTGTTCAACAAGGCCACCTTCAACAAAATTTCGCTCCGAAATAATGCCAGTGACTTGCGGACGAACTTCCGCTTCTTTGAATGCTCGGCTACGACCCGGCAACTCTACTGTCAATGCTTGGCGCGTTGGCTGCACTGTTAACACTTCTACTTCGGTTGCGGGCGCAGGCCCCCCTCCTTGGCTCGATCCTTCTTCGCTAGGTTGACATCCAACCACAAAAAGGCTCGACGCAATCAGCAGAGATAGCGTGGTTTTACGTCTCATGAATTTTTCTCTCTTATCTACCGACAAGCCTTCAAGATTCCTTATTAAAAGCTTCTAGAATGACTTAATAATGACTAAAGGATGTATATCCAGAACAAATTAATTAGGATGATAAATACCCAGTGTTGTACATACAACAAAATTTACAGTTCTATACGCTTACGAAAAACGTTTATGGTAAAGGTGTTATGAAGTTCTCAAATTTGAAGATTTTGGGTTGGAAATCACATTTTCCTGTGTGCAATTGCAATGGTTAAAAAGCAGCAAAAGTGATGATAAAAGCATCATCACGCTGTACAGAGTTTGTTACCGCTGTCTAGGGTTATTTGCCCACTCTGGTATACGAACTAAAGTGAGAAAGGAATGTAAATATAGTCGAAATTTCACAAGTCAGGTTCGCCACTTATCTAAAAAATAACCCGCTAAGAAGCGGGTTATTTCGTCAGTGAGATTGCTGTTCTCAAGCTTATACTTTGAACTGACTGACCTGATGATCTAAACGTTGAGTTTGCTCTGACAACATGGCTAAAGAAGCTTGCGCTTGGTTTACGATTTCCACAATTGAAGTGCTACTGTCTGCAATGCCTTGTACGTTGCTATTTACTTCGTCACTTACTGTACTTTGCTGGCTCGCAGCCGTTGCAATGTGTGTATTCATCTCGTTCATACGTGAAATCGCGTTCAAGATTTCAGAAAGGGATTCACTCGCTCGGCCAGCGGACTTGATCGTTTCATCACTGCTATTTTGGCTACCGCGCATCACTTCTACAGCTTGTCCTGCACCAGATTGTAGCTTTTCAATCATGGTTTGGATTTCTCCCGTACTCTGTTGCGTACGACTGGCTAAAGAACGAACCTCGTCCGCTACGACAGCAAAGCCTCGCCCTTGCTCTCCAGCGCGAGCCGCTTCAATGGCTGCGTTAAGCGCTAATAAGTTTGTTTGCTCGGCAATACCACGAATTACATCCAGTACGGACGCAATGTTACTCACATCATGATCCAATGTGTTAATGACGTGGCTTGCGCTTTCGATTTCACTTGCGAGGCTACGAATTGAGCTAACCGTTTGATCCAAAATAACATTGGTATTGGTAAGTTCATCATTCGCTGTTTGGCTCGCAACCGCAGCTTCGTTAGCGCTATCGCTTACATTTCTGCTGGTGACTTGCATTTCATGCACTGCCGCCGCTACCGCCTCGCTATCTTTTTGCTGAGAAACGGTCGAATTCGCGATGGTCGTGGTCAACGAGCTAAGATTTGCCATTTCGTTACGTAAGGTATTTGAGCTTTCAATTACCTGAGCGACTGTCATTTGAATTTTGGACACAAACTGGTTAAATGCGTCTGCTAAATTGCCAATTTCGTCTTGTGTTTTTACATCGATTCGCTGACTTAGATCACCTTCACCGGACGCAATTTCTGTCATCGCATTTTTAATATTATTGATAGGCTTCACAACCGTTTGCAACAACAAAAACGCCATCGCAATAGCGGCCAGAATAACAATCACAATGCCCGCTTCAAGAATGAGTTCTGCTCTTGTTGCAGCCGCTGATATTTCGTCCTTCAATTGGCTTTGCTTTTCTTCTATTGCATCTTTTACAACGTTAAGCTGCGCTCTAACCTCGATAAATTGGTCTTCAAAGGTATGTTTGTGCTCATTGTAGTAACCACGCCATTGAGATTGAGGTAAACGTAGCATCGCCTCATAACTTGCTAACCATTTTTCACCCAAAGAGACAAGCGTTCGAACTTCATTACCATGTGTAGAAGGCGTCACACCGGCTTGCGATAGCTCAATCATTTGTTCCATACGCGGCAGCGCTTTGTATGCGTTGTCTTTGTATTCACCGATGTGGTGATCAATATCGGTTTGAGTATCAGAAAGAGCAACACCTTGGATTGCAGATGTAGCTTGGTAAAGATCGCGGTAAGCATCCTCAATCGTTAATAAGTTCGGCACGATCCGTTCGTTGAGTGTCTCACTCAATTCAGATTGCTTCCAACTTGTCATAACGTTTAATACAGAGCTCACAATAAACAATCCAATAATCAATGACAGCGGAATCACTATCTTCTGCTTGATCGTTAAGTTCTGGAACATGAATAGACTCTCTTTATTTATGGTATACAAACTGCCGGAAATTATATCAAACAAATAGAGTATACTATTAGGTAAAAGAGGCTATTCAACATGAAATCTAATGACTTTTTGACAAGGGTTCTAATTTCAACAATTAGTTGATTTTATACAAAATTTAACAAAGAGATCTTTTCAAAAGATGCAAATTAAAATGCTCTTTCAAAACGAAAAATATGTAACAGAAAGTGAATTAAAAGGGACCACATTTTGAAGAATAGATCGACTCAATGATTTACTGAGAACACATACAAAACACAGTTCTTGGATTGAGCACCACCGCGGAATATGCAAAGGTCCGAACATTTCTTCTAAAGCTCAAAAAAAACATTGTTTATCTGACGTATTTAAGGGTACTCCTTGATGATGTTAGTCGTGATGTTGGCAGACAGGATGCTTACAAGTTTTCGAAGTTAACCAGTAGCACAGTGAACGATTCAGATTTTCTTGAGCGCCAAGGCAATAAAAAAGTTTGCTATTTTCCTCTCAAGAGACGCATTAAAGAAAATAATGCAACCTAGTCACAAAGTCTTGCTACATCTTCAGAAAAGAATGATGTTGCTAAACAAATCTGGTGCAGCATACACATTGAAGCTAAACTCGTTTAAGGAACTTTTTCATATCAATATGAGAAAACATAGATTTCTCAAAGTTACACCGACCATTCAACGATTAAACTAATGTTAGCGTACCGGTACGTCCAAAAACTCCATGCATGAACCATTTGAAAGAGCCAAAATGTTCCAACCCAACTTCGCCTCAGTGGAGTGGCGAGTCGTTTCGCTCGCTCTCCTACTCTCTCTTCCTAACACAGCTCAAGCGGATCCACTAGATAAGGAAATTAGCAACCTTCTCCAACAACGTTTTTCTATCGCGGTTTTGCTGTCCGATACTGACGCAATTGCGTTTGGTATTGGCGACTTTGATCCGAATGCATTATTTGATACCGCCAACCCAGAGTTCGGGACTGACGAGTCAATCAATGAACGTCGAAGCAAATCCGTATATGTTCTCCCTTACACGACTAACTTTGACATAGAGGGCAGCGAGGACTTACATGAGCTGTCGTTTAAGGCATTTACGATACAAACAGAGAATGATCTCAAACTATTCGGCACAAGTAAGGATCTTCTCAAGGAAAGGACATACGGTGCGTCGATTGGTTATGGGTACCTATACAAAGCAAGTGAAAACGTCACCCTTAGCACCAGAACGACGACTCACCTTATGCGTTATGAAAACTCATTCTCTACCGATAATAAACTTTCCTCCATCATTGGAAGAATCCTAGACGGCCGTGCCGTTAACGTTTCAGCATGGGCGGCAATAGTTCAACCATCCATTAAAGCCAAATACACGTCTCCCACAAGTTGGGGGAAATGGCATGCCAGTTCGACATTGAATTCATTCATGGGGCACAGCTGGGGAAGCGCAAATAACGTCAATATAGGCAACCCTAAAGGTTGGTACCTATCTAATGAAATCACCGGTTACTACAATATTTATCACGGTGAGCAAGCTTTATTTACCGGGATTAAAAGAGTCGACCTTTCGCATGATTTAAGCGATGAACTGGGAAGCCCGCATTACTACGAAGCTTCTATAGGATGGCTATTTTATGCACCAAAGCCCTTTGATTGGTTAGACAATTTCGGCATAGGCGTTAACTTCAACTACGGCTCGACTCTCAGAGGTGGCAGCATTCAACTTTACTACAACAAACAATAACGCTGTCAGTACAGGAACCAGTTGGTAGCATATATAACAAGAAGAACTAGAAGACACAAAAGGAATGGCAGAGTTAGCGTCTTCGCAAACTTTTTCATGAGACTTGGGTTATCAAACACTACACCTTCCGCTTCTCTTACCCTTCGCTCTTCGTCAAAATGCCATTTAATGGCTAAGTAGGCTCCTATCCCTAATACAATAAGCTTAAAAGCTCCAGCAAAGTAAGGAAAGAAATTAGCCCAACTGTCGTTCATTATCCATCTCCATCAAATTCAATATCAGCTTTGCGGTGGCAGAATCCAAAGTTCATGTAGAATGCCCCCCTCAAAGTCAGACTCTCTGGCTAGCGCCAGTCTACTGCTCGAGATAGCTGTCCACAACTCTCTTTACCAGATCGGCATTTATTAATTATTTAATAAATAACAAGAAAGACACTAGCACACTTGCTGAAAAGTAAGTGTCAGTTTGGATTGAAACTCATCAGGAATCGAAAATGGTCCGCAGTCGACTTGTTGATCTAGTGAAAACCGAATTACCTAGCGCCAAATCGTTCGCTAGTATAAAAATGTAGCCTATCGCACTTCTGGTCGAGTGCTAACGAACTTATGATGCACATGTCATTAGCAGTGCAATTTTAAGTTTATCAATTAGCTAAAGTTTCCCACCTTAACTGCCAGTAAGTTTGCTGTGTTTGAGATGATCTCGACATGACTAGTGTATAAATAGTATGGAGGTTCAAAGTGAAGGCAAGGCAATTTTCCTTACTAAAAATATTGTTTTTGTAATTTTATTTCAGGATTATCGAAACCATCATAAGGATAATTCGAACTAATCTTAATCCATGCTCCTTCAGTTACATTTGCTTTCTTTTACTCACTTCTCGCGACTATTAGTGGCATTTTGAGACAATTTCCTACACTCCTTTCTTTGTCTTAGTTGATATAAATCATGGTTAGAAGAAAACAGAATCACCTGTATTTCTCGATACATGAATCCAAACTGCCCGACTTTTCGTAACTAAATTACAGATAGACACGATTTTTAGTATGGCACGTTTTTGAGGAACCAAGATGTTAGATACCCTCATGCTGTCGCGGATCCAGTTCGCGGCCAATATCAGCTTTCACATTCTCTTCCCGACCATCACCATTGCGTTGGCGTGGATGTTGGTGTTTTTCAAGTGGCGATATAACCGCACACAAGCCCCCGTATGGCTCGATGTTTATTACTTCTGGGTCAAGATATTCGCTCTCACTTTCGCCTTGGGTGTGGTATCCGGCATTACGATGAGTTTCCAGTTTGGTACCAACTGGCCAGGCTTTATGGAACGAGTCGGAAACGTAGCTGGACCATTGCTCGGATACGAAGTGATGACCGCCTTCTTTATGGAAGCCACCTTCCTGGGTGTAATGCTTTTTGGACGAGGACGAGTACCGGAATGGGTTCATACTCTCGCCACCGTTCTGGTTGCTGTTGGGACAAGTATGTCCGCATTTTGGATTCTGGTGCTTAACAGCTGGATGCACACACCAAGTGGCTATGAAGTGATTGACGGCATTGTTCATGTGACCAGTTGGAAAGAAGTCATTTTCAATCCTTCTTTACCTTACCGTCTTCTGCACACGCTATTAGCATCGGCGCTGACTGCCAGCTTCTTGATTGCGGGTATCTCAGCTTATCAAATAATGAAAAAGCCAGATCACCGCTCAGCCAAACTTGGCCTAAAAGTCGCGCTGTTCGCGGCGGCTGGGTTCATCCCGGTACAAATCTTTGTCGGTGACCTTCACGGGTTAAACACGCTTGAACATCAACCTGCAAAAATTGCAGCGATGGAAGGTGTGTGGGAGACCGAGCAAGGCGCGCCTCTTCTACTGTTTGCGATGCCAAATAAAGAAACTCGTAGCAATGATTTTGAAGTGGGCATCCCGAAGTTAGCGAGTTTGATTCTTACTCATGACTTAGACGGAGAAATCCAAGGCCTCAACGAGTTTGCGCCTGACCACCCGCCAGTCAAGCCCTTGTTCTTTGGCTTCCGCGTGATGGTTGGTGTAGGTGTCCTTATGCTGCTGGTTAGCTGGTATGGCGCGGTGAAGCTAGCACGCAAAAAAGCGCTACCTAAACCTTACCTGTACACTGTATTAGCCATGACGTTCTCTGGTTGGATAGCCACACTGGCGGGTTGGTATGTTACTGAGATTGGTCGACAACCTTGGTTGGTCAGCGGTGTATTGCGAACATCCGAAGCCGTCACCACGGTTGCGAGCAGTAGCGTGATGACTTCGCTCATTATGTACTTAGCCATTTATGCTGCATTGCTGGTTGCGTACATCCATACCCTATTCTATTTGGCGCGCAAAGACGTTGCAGCCCATGAAGTCCCACTGACACAACAAGAGGCCTAATCATGCTCAACTATCTACCAGAAATTTATCTTCTGCTGCTTGGCTTCTCGGTCTTTATGTATGCCGTGCTCGACGGCTACGACCTTGGCGTCGGTATCCTTTTACCAAGTGATAATGAAGCGCAACGTGACCGAATGATAGCCTCTATCGGCCCTTTCTGGGACGCGAACGAAACGTGGCTGGTGTTAGCCGTTGGTATTTTGTTGATTGCCTTTCCTACCGCTCACAGTTTGATTTTAACGGAGCTCTATATGCCGACCGCCATCATGCTTATCGCACTGATAATGCGTGGCGTAGCGTTCGATTTCCGAGCCAAAGCGAACTCGGATCATAAACCTCATTGGGATTGGTGCTTCAGAATTGGCTCGCTAATCACCGCACTAACTCAGGGTTACATGGTGGGTCGTTACATCATGGGATTTGAACAATCAACCGAAGCATTTGGCTTTGCTTGGTTAAGCGCACTTTGTGTAGCGGCGGCGTACGTTTACATCGGTGGCGCATGGTTAGTACTAAAAACGGAAGGTGATTTGCAAATACGCTCGGCCCGTTGGTCTCGCCGTGCTGGTTGGTTAGCAGCCTTAGGAATCTTGGTGGTTAGCGTTGTAAACCCAATTGTAAATCAACAAGTTGCCTTGCGTTGGTTCAGCTTCCCAGAAATCTTGTTGCTTGCCCCAGTTCCGTTAATTGTATTGGCAACCATCTTCCTAGTTGATCGCTATTTGCGTCAGGTTCCAATGGTGAATGATCTGGGTGTGCGCTGGCCTTTCTTTGGTGTCACCGTCATTTTCGCGTTGAGCTTTCTCGGGCTTGCGTATAGCTTCTTCCCAGAAGTTGTGCCGGGGTTGATGACCGCACAACAAGCGGCCTCCTCACCTGCGACATTAATAATCGTGGGCTACGGTGTGATGATTGTTATGCCGGTGATATTGCTTTACACCTTTGTGGTATACCGGATCTTCAAAGGCAAAGCGACAGAACTTAGCTACAAGTAGGAAAGGGAATTCCTCAACAAAGCGCCGCTGCTCATGCGGCGTTTTTTTGCAGTACTCAACGACTAAAGTATCTACCCAAGGCGACTGAGTGGGAACGCTGAGAGAATGTAGCGGCAGCCAGTAGTTTGTTCCTAACTAGAACGAGATAACCGTTTCTCAACTATAGCGATACAGGCACAAAAACAGAAAGAATATTTGATGTTACAAAAGGTAGACCGCCACTTTAAAACGCTTTGAGTATTTTTTGCGCTCAATGAGGTACAAGTATACTTATGCTTTTTATGACTTGTGAACACTCAATTGCATGTTATGTTGCTGTTGAAATCGTACATGAAATAAGGACAAGAACATGAAGATAAGATGCAAAACGACGCAAAGCATTGAAAAATTTAACCCTGATGACCTCAATCCAAACACAGATCTCTTTGGTATGATTGCTGTTGTATTCGTGTTCATGGCTGTTTTGCTTAGCATCTAGTAGCACTACGTTCATTCTTGTGGCCGTATTCATACCTCATGTGATATGGCTGCTAAATTCTAGATTAAAGCGGATAGGCTAACCCGCACCAATCAGATTATGGCGGCCTCTGTATAGCATCTTCAATTTTGGCGTTGTATCGAGGTGAGGTGTGAATAGTTGGCTTGTAGATAGAATGGCGCTTGCACCTTGAGCACTCTTGTGTACTTTCAATGACGCATTACTTTAGTGTAGATACGAAAAAAGGCCTGATAAATCAGACCTTTTAGAATGTGGCGGTGAGTGAGAGATTCGAACTCTCGATACGTTGCCGTATACACACTTTCCAGGCGTGCTCCTTCAGCCACTCGGACAACTCACCGAATCAAATTTTGGTTAGCATCATTGGCTAACGAGGCGCTAATTTAATGATTATGTGCCTGATGGTCAAGGCTAAACATAAAAAAAAGCGCCCTTTTCGAATCGATTGCTCACTAAGTAACTAAATTGAGCAAAACTGGGGCATTTAGATGCTTTGAGAATAACCGGGAACACGGAACCAACGGCGGCACATGTCCAAGAAGTACCCATACAACACACCCATGCCACAAGAAATAACAGCGTTACTTGCCACTGCGGTCACAATTTGATCTGTAGACGCGCCAACTGCGAATAAGATACCCGCATAAACTGGAGATTGAAATAGTACATAAGCGACCAGATCAGAGATGTTTTTCATAAAGGAAGACGGTGACACCTTACTACCTTGATGCAGCACCCAATCACGAAAAACCCCATACGGCCAAGCAATGGCGATATTCACTGGAATCGATAGCGTACGCGATGCTAGAGATTGCTCAAATGTCATCCCTGAAATCAAAATCTCGACAATCATCCCTGTGATAAAGCAAAAAACAACCATAGCAAAGGTATCCGCTGCGGCGTGACGAATACAAAATGGTCCACGAGACTTCATTTACAAAACCCTTAAAATCAAACACTGCAATTAATAAAAATAATAAAACTATTAACCACTAAAAAGACACCAAGCCAGTTAATGATGCAATTAGAACACACAAAAACTAGCTTATGGCTCTGTATTTAAAATTAAGTTGTAAATTTATAACCAACTTTTAAAGTAAAAGTAGTTTTTTTCACCAATGACGAGTAAAAACGCCTAAAATTACGTAAAAATGGTACAAAAACACGGATTTCACTTACATAAAAAGGGGTTACGATAATTATTTTGACGTAAAGTTAGAACAAAACTCGGACTGTAAACAGTCACTCCTATAGCTTATGCTACCAAGCTGCGAAAATTCAGAGTATTACCGATATAATCACAGTAGAAGGTCTTGCTGCTTTACTCGTAAAAGTAAAACTGCAAGCCTGTTCATTGCAGGTTAGAAGAGTTTGTCACGAAGCTGGATGACGTATGAATAGTAAGAACAATTCACAGTTGCGCCATATTGATTCAGTTATGGTGAGGCCAGCAAAATCGTTAATGTATCGATATCATCTTGGTCTGGGGATTGCTGACGCTTTAAGTTACTTCTTATCCGTTCAGCGACTGAAGAAACGTCGTCACTGAGTTCAAGGGGAGCCTCCGCAATGATCGCTGAAATAGCCTCAAGTGCTTCATTAAGATGTCCATTATCTAGAGCGACATAGAAGTTGAGTAACCACTTTTCAGCATTAAAGCTATCTGCTGCATTTCCATCAAAGTCCGATTGGTACTGATATAACTGTGTCGCATGAAGATACAGTGCATCATTTAATTCAGACTCCACTATTGGTTTCGCTATTATGTGGTCTGCTCCTACATTAATCATACGTTCTTGTGTTTCTTTGAACACATCCGCTGTACAGCCAAAAATCAGTACCGACTTAGCAGGTGAACTCATTGCTCGAATGGCTGATATGGCCCCAACGCCATCTAGAACAGGCATATGATTATCCATCAGTATCAAATCAAATGGTTTGCTCGCAACCTCATCGACTGCAAGCTGACCATTTTCGACACTTGTGCACTCAAAGCCCTTGGCTCGGAGGAAAGTTTCCATAATGATCGCATTTGTTCGGTTGTCTTCAACAATGAGTGCTTTCAACCCTTTACAGTTCAATTTATGTGTATTGATTGACTCTACTTTACCCGGCTTGCAAGGTGTAAGGGCAATTTCGACAGTAAAAGTCGTTCCAGCGTCCTCCTGACTCTCTACAACCACTTGCCCACCCATATGTTCCGCGATTTCTTTGACTATTGCTAAACCAAGCCCTGTACCACCAAACCGTCTAGTCGTTGATGACTCCGCTTGCTCAAAAGGACGAAAAATGCGTTTTTGTGCCTCTTTTGAAATACCAATTCCTGTATCTTTTACCTTTAGTATCAGCTTGGTGCCTGCCTTACTCGATTTCTCGGCTAGCTCTACCTCTACGATGCCACGATCGGTGAACTTAACAGCGTTATTGAGTAGATTGAACAGTACTTGACGCAAACGGGCTTTGTCATTGTTGTACCAACGACCCGTTGGTACATGCGAGACGACTCTAAAGCGAAGACCTTTTTCTGCACATAGAGTTTGATAAACACTCTTGATACTGCCGATAATCGACTCAATTGGGAAAGGCTTATTTTCAAACTCAACATGCCCTTGTTCAATTTTTGAGTAATCTAAAATCTCATTGAGTAATGTCATCATGTGATCACCTGAATCATAAAGTGTTCTCAGGTGCTTACGCTGCTCATCGGTAAGTGGTGTTTTTAACAGTATCTGGGCAGTTCCTAGTACACCGTTCATTGGTGTGCGAATCTCGTGCGACAATGTGGCTAAGAATGCCGTTTTAGCGTTTGTCGAAGCCTGAGCTTTTATTCTCTCCTGCTCTAAATAGATCGTCTTTTCATTGAACTTCTCGATAAGCTGTCCGATTTCGTCATCGCTATCGTAGTCAATATCTATGATCCCACCAGTTTTCGAGTCATCAATCTTAGCGGCAATGCGAACAATTGGTTCAACAATATAGCGATTCAGTAAGTAGTAACCGACCAAGACACACAAGAGCAAAAATGGAATGATCCTCCCCTCAACGCTCATCACTTGTTCAAACACTTGATCGGCGACTTTAGCTTTTGCGTTGACAACTTCCATGCGCCAATCGAACTCTCCGAAATCAAGCTCGCTGACATAAATTTCGTCCGTCAGTTGAAAGTTGTGTTCAATAATCACGTTTGAGTCAGCATCGCGAACCACTACCCCCAAAGAATGCTGGTTCGTGTGCTCTCGAATAAACTGAAAAAGTGCATCAAGTGATAGGTCTACCGTTACAACTCCAGCGAATCGACCGTTTTGGTAGTACGGAGAAGACGCGGTAATCATCTGGACCTGAGTAAAGGTATCGATGTAAACCGTAGACCAACTAACAGAACCTACCGGAGCATCGGCGGCAGCGACATACCAGGCTTCATTATCATAACCGCCAGATTCGGGGTTATTGTAGGAGTGAATTTGGTCAATACCACTATCACTGTTTTTATTGAAGAATAGACTTTTATATCTCCATTGTTCTGCTTTTAGTTCGGGTTTAGGCCATACGCCACCACTAACAAGCATCTTGTCACTCAATTGAAGTATATGTGGAATTATTGTGTTGAGAGATTGAATATTTTCAGTCCCTTGGGCTAGCCCTACTAAGCTGCTCAATACACCTGTAGAACTGAGGAGGGGCTCTTTTATCTCAAGAGCCAGGAGTTGGGTACGTAACTCTAGGTTTTGCTCTAGCTTTTGTCTAACCGGTGGCTCAACAACCAAATAGGCGACAGAACCGATAGTGGCGATAAAGAAGCACAGGTAAAGTGTTAGGGCGAGAATGCTTTTTTTTCTAAGTGATGAGCGAATTTCCATAGATGTGTGAATCATTCCCTAATATCGATTTATCACTAATTGATTGGTAAGATGAGCGCAATCAACCATCCCATTAACAAATGGTATTCTATTTTGAAACTACAAGACATCCTTTCTCTCCCAGAACTTGACGGTAAACTACTAAACCTAGCAAAAACTCAAGGCTTTGTAACAGCGATGGCTGCAGCGCCAAACGTATTAATGCCTCAAGAGTGGTTGCCATTCTTATGGGGTGGAGAAGAAACAGCGCCATTTACTGACGGTGAACAACTAGAGCAGTACATTGACGAGATTGTACAAATGTGGAACCAAACTCGTCCCGCTCTCCTAGAAGGCACTTGGCAGTGGCCTGCAGGGTGCGCGCTAGATGAGCAAGACATTGTAACAAGTCAGGCTCGCGATTTCTGTGAAGGTGTATTACAAGGCTGGCAACTTGCGCGTGATGACTGGGAAACGTTGATGCCTGAGGATAGCGAAGATAATGCCCTACTCGGTGGTGTTTTACTTTCTCTTACTATGCTTTACGACCCAGAAACAACCATTGAAACATTGGCCGAACAAGGTATGGAAGGCTTAGAGCAGTTTGAAGAGATCTTCAATGCAATGCCAGTGATGTTATGTGGTCTTACCCAGCGCGGTGTTGCATTAGCTGAAGAACAATAGACGCAACGCTGTCGACCATCAAGATTGAACGGCTGAATAGACAAAAAGCTCTCCAAATGGAGAGCTTTTTTGATCATGTTAAAATTACATGTGGAATATACCGCGCCATATCTTGAGTCACTAAGCTACTGTCTTCCCTAATCGAAATACCGGCAGCTCTATCATTGACCAACCAACTGCCAATTAACGTATGGTTTTGCCCAAACTTAGGTAGTGGATGGTATTGCTGGACGATATTGAATTTAGATTCATAAGGCCCTGACGTTTTAACAAAACGTTTTCCATCGATGACGATCTCGATGTTCGCGCCCTCTCGAGAAAATAGTGGCTTGATGACACAATCTCTCATAGTGTTCGCTTTTGAATCGTTAGCAAAATAAGCGGGCAAAAGGTTCGGGTGATTAGGAAAGCGCTCCCACAATAACGGTAAAAGTGCTTTATTGGATAGAATCGACTTCCACATCGGTTCTAACCAGTTTACGTTCGCAGTCGCTAAGTACTTCGCATATTCCTCTTCAAACATAAACTCCCAAGGGTAAAGCTTAAACATCCAACGAATCGCTCTGTCGTCAGCATCCACAAACAGACCATCTTCCGTCACTCCAATATCTTCGACATGCACGAATGCCGTTGCTAACCCTGCCTCTCGCGCGCAATCCTCTAAATACTGGACAGTCCCTTTATCTTCTTCAGTGTACTTGCAGCAGCTAAAGTGAAGTGTTTGTCCTGGTTGGTATTTTGCTATTTCGGCAAAGCGCTCGATCAAAAAGTCTTGAAGAATATTGAATTGATCCGCGCTCTGGTGAACTCGACCTTTATTTACAACATCTTCTAGCCACACCCACTGCCAAAAGCCAGTTTCAAACAAGCTGGTTGGCGTATCCGCATTGTTTTCCAGTAATTTTGCAGGCGAGGTCCCGTTGTACGCGAAATCCAGCCGCGAATAAAGCGAAGGTTCGCTTCGTCTCCATGAAGAAGCGACCTGCTCCCACATAGATTCAGGGATCGCACATTGCGTCAGCAACCGCTCACTCCGAACGACTTCATCCACAATAGCCAGGCACATCTGATGCAGCTCTTCAGTGGGCGCTTCTATATCGCGCTCAATTTGCTCCAGCGTGAATTGATAGTAAGCACTCTCATCCCAATACGGTTGGTCATACATGGTATGGAAACCAAAACCAAACTGGCGTGCTAATTCACGCCAGTTTTCGCGCTCTTGTATTTCTCGTCGAAACATAGTTCTTTTTAACCGCCTCGACTGACCGACACCGCTTTACCAAACCCGCCTCGAGACATCGCCCTGCCAATGGTGCCGCCACCACGTTTATTAAGGCTATTCGTCGCAACTTTGGTCGGCTGATTTCGGTAGGAGCCAAAGAATTGTCCTGCTCCATTATAGAATTTGGATTTATAACGGTACATCGGCTCTGAGTAATAGCTCTTGTTATAACCTTTCAACCCGCTTAATGAGCGACTGTAAAAAAAACCGCCAAAGTTAGGTACATAAGCTCGGGAACTGGAACTGTAGTAACAATCATCCTCGTAGAAATCATTCTCGCATTCGAACTCGCTGCGGTAGCGAGGGGCATTTTGTTCGGCACGAGCTAAAGCTTCTTGGTATGCAATGTCACACTGTTCACTAAACTCAGGCGAGTTAGATTTACACTCATCAGCATCAGAAAAAATGTACCCTTCTGTTTTTGACTCGTACGTAGCAAAGAAGAAAATACCACCAAAGGCAGCAAAGGGAAGAATTTTCCCAAGCTTTAAGCTTTTGTCCATGGAAGAACGTTTAACGTTAGAACTCCGCTTCATCGTTCCTCCTAGTAAGTCATGCAAGCGGCATTCAATACGCCGACCGAAACAGAAACTGCGGCTAATACGATACCGGCTGGCAGTTCATCTTTTTCGATACGCTCTGCCACTTTCGGAAGTAAAATAAAGCGTACAATTGCAAATGCGATAATTTGAGCAAGCATTGCGACAACGCCCCATACCATAAAATCGACGATATTGACTGAGTTTTTTGCCGCCCCCGAAATCGCGAGACAGTAACCAAGGAAAGCCCCACTTAGCGCAATCGCTGCTGCTGTATTTTGTTTTTCTTTAATCAGATGCCACTCATCGTATGGCGTCAACTTGACGTAGATGAACTTAAACGCCAATACAAAAATAATAGAAACAGAGAAATAGAGTAAAAAGTTTGGGAAGCCTGCTAACAGGCCGGCAATCATGTGCATTATTGTTCCTTGTTCATTTCTTTCCAGGCAAAACCTTCAATACGTTCATCTGCAATGTAAAACAGCTTGGTACTCGCGGGTACTTCAGCATCTAAATCTGGGTTGAGTTGAATACCATCGCCAATATCAAAAGCAATCAGCGTGGCATGATGGCGTCTTTTGAGAAAAACGAAGAGATTCTCAATAGTGGTGGCAGACTGCCCCTCAGGATAAATAACTGAGTATTGTGTCATACCTCGTGTTGAAGCCAAAAGCTCCTGA
Organism: Vibrio sp. 2132-1; assembly: GCF_033344315.1. Taxonomy (NCBI): domain Bacteria; kingdom Pseudomonadati; phylum Pseudomonadota; class Gammaproteobacteria; order Vibrionales; family Vibrionaceae; genus Vibrio; species Vibrio sp. 2132-1. Next base: position 48,554 of record NZ_JAWPON010000013.1, read on the forward strand.
TGAAGCGCACTTGAGCCCGGGTCAACTGCCGCTTTTGCCAACATTTCTGCGCCAACAGCAGGTATGCATTCCGCTTTCGGGCAATGCTGATTTAGAAGTCGGCCTAGCGCTTCATCTTTAAAGTAAGCGACCAAATGAGCGGAAGGGTTTACAGATGCGCAGTACAGAGCGGCTGACAAGGTAATGTCGTCCGAGAGATTATCCACAATAATGCAAGCGGCTTCGGCAATATTGGCGTTTTTCATTTCTTGCGAATCGGTATAACTGGTCACTTTGATAAAACTGATTTCGCCAGGTAACGGGTTCTCTATTTCTGAACGGCTGCATAAAACAATCGGGCGCTTTCCCTCTTCTTCATGTTGTAACATGCGAATAAGGTGCATCGTTCTCGATCCATTCCAGCCCAACAATACAATATGGTTTTCCACTCTTACTCTCCGTTTTCCTAAAATACCCGCTCGCCAATAGTCCATCGCTGCTCCAGCGACACGCCCCAATAATGCGGCGAATAAGCTCAAACCGCCGGGGATTACAAATAGTACGACAACCCATTTACCCAAATCTGTTACAGGAGAATGGTCGCCATAACCCACCGTACTCGCCGTAACCATGAGGTAATAGATAAAGTTAGCGAAACTGTCTGTTAATGCGGTTTCACCAGCGAGAACCAGCAGCCACCATGAAAGGCTCACATATAAGCCACTAAAGATGAGAAGGCTTCGGTTGCTCAATTTAAAAAGGTGGGAACTAAGCCACTTTTTAACTACTAACCACACCGCCATAAATTTATGACCTCGATATTCATTGATTGCATCAATAGTAACTCATTGATAGTAAGACACAAAAAAACCAGCCATATTCGGCTGGTTTTTGAGATTTACTTTCAGTTACGCCTACTTTTTAAGCATTACCTTTCACTTGCATATTTAGCTGCTCAGCAAAATCTAGCATGCGGTTAAGCGGTATAAGGGATTTAACACGCAGTTCTTCGTCAACAAAAATCTCGTGCTCTTCACCACCTTCACTAAGCGCTTTCTCAATTGCTTTCAAACCGTTCATCGCCATCCAAGGACAGTGTGCACAGCTGCGACATGTTGCGCCTGCACCTGCGGTTGGCGCTTCGATAAGTTCTTTCTCTGGCACAAGTTGCTGCATTTTAAAGAAAATACCTTTGTCTGTCGCAACGATCATTTGTTTGTGAGGAAGCGCTTTCGCTGCTTTGATCAGCTGACTCGTTGATCCAACGGCATCGGCAAGTTCTACGACGCTTGCTGGTGACTCAGGGTGAACCAAAATAGCCGCATCTGGATACACGCTCTTCATTTTTCGTAGCGCATCAGCAGAGAACTCATCATGAACCACACACTCACCCTGCCAAAGCAGCATATCTGCGCCAGTTTTGTTAGCGATGTACGATCCTAAGTGACGGTCTGGTCCCCAGATGATTGGCTTGTCTTCGGCGTCTAAATGTTCCACGATTTCAAGCGCAATGCTTGATGTAACGACCCAATCGGCACGAGCTTTAACTGCGGCAGACGTATTTGCATAAACCACAACCGTATGATCAGGGTGAGCATCACAAAACTCGCTGAACTTATCCGCAGGACAGCCAAGGTCGAGCGAACATTCCGCTTCCAACGTTGGCATTAGAATGCGCTTTTCTGGTGTCAGAATTTTGGCCGACTCGCCCATAAAGCGAACACCACCAATAATCAATGTACTTGCAGGGTGACGATTACCAAACTTCGCCATTTCCAACGAGTCACCAACAAACCCGCCAGTGTCTTCAGCTAGGGCTTGAATCTCAGGGTCGGTATAATAGTGCGCGATAAGTACCGCATCTTTTTCTTTGAGTAACTTTTTAATACGCTCAATGTAAGATGCTTTTTCTTCTTCGCTTAATGGAACTGGTTTCGGTGGGAATGGGTAAACAGTGTCGATTTTATCTAATATATGGCTCATTGCTCTTGCTCTACGCAACTTCCTTTAATCCGAGTATTGTAACCTCGTTAATTTTCAAAAACCAACTTGTCGCGGGGATTTCTAGCGGTCTAGCCGTATATCTTTGTTACAGGTAGCATTTCCGAGTAGCGAAATTCGGTGCAACACAAGGTCAGAGGCTCTGCATCATTGCTATCGACTTAGCCGTTCTGCACCAACAGAAAATGGAAAAGAAAAAGGAAGCCGAGGCTTCCTTTTCAAAACATAACGTCTTACAGCTTAGAGCTGGCAAGTTTTGCAGATGCACTACCTGGGTATTCATCAACCACTTGTTGGTAGTACTTTTTCGCTTGAGCTGCATTGTTATTACGCTCAGCGATTTCGCCTAACTTAAGCAACGCATCGGCTCGCTTATTGGAGTCTTTATAAGACACAACAGCGGCAAAACTTTTCACTGCATCCTCATCCTGCTTTTTAGCGAAGTACAACTGACCTAACCAGTAGTGAGAATTCGCTGAATATGTAGAATCAGGATAATCTTTCTGGAACTGCTGGAACGCTGCAATTGCACCAGTGTAATCACGCTTTTTGAGAATGAGGTCAACTGCATTCTGATATGCCGTTTGCTCATCAACATTTGGAGTGTACTGGCCACCTGTTTTCACAGGTTGTGCTTCTTGTGCAGGTGTGGATTTTATCTCTCCACGAACACGATCCAGCTCGACAAACAACTCACGTTGACGTTGCAACATTTGTTTCATTTCGTAGCTATTTCGCTCTAATTGACCACGCAATTCACTGATCTCTTGTGACATTTGGTCAATTTGCTGTTGCATTTGGAGCTGAACGCGATTGCGATTTTGTAGCAAACGTTCTAGACGCTCTACTTCCGTTTCAGATGAACGGCTCTTAGAGACGGATGATGTGCTGTTGAGATCGGATACTGGAGCTGGTGCAGCGAACGCAAAGTTCGCTGCACTTGCCAGTAACGTAAGCGCAACAGCGCGCTTAGTGTTACTGAACATGAGGATTACCTCGAATTAGTATACTAGAACCGCGCGACGGTTCTTAGCGTAAACTTCATCTGATTGACCTAGAAGAAGTGGCTTCTCTTCACCGTAGCTAACGATTGAGATTTGGTCAGCTTGAACACCTAGTGCTTGTAGGTAGTTCGCTACTGCTTGTGCACGACGCTCACCTAGAGCAATGTTGTACTCAGGTGTACCGCGCTCATCAGCGTGACCTTCGATAGTTACGTTAAGTGCTGGGTTCTTGCTTAGGTAAGAAGCGTGAGCCGCTAGCATCTCTTCGTAATCTGCTGCAATTGTTGAGTTGTCAAAAGCAAAGTAGATTGTTTGAGTTTCACGTAGCGCTTGCTCTTTTAGCTCTTGCTCTGTCAACTGACCGCTTTGATCAATTGGCGTAGCTACTGTTGTTTCAACTGCGCCATTGTTGTTTGTTGCTGCACCAGTGTTAGAAGCAGCGTCGTCGCTTGAACTACACGCTGTAACAGCCATTACAGGAAGCGCGATTAGTAGCCCTTTTAGAACCTTGTTCAGTTGCATCTTATTTTCCTTTATTAATCAAACTTATTACTACAAAAACGGTGACCATGCAGGCGCTCGAACACGCCCATTTGTTGCCGGTAATCTAGCTTTGAATCGACCATCAATTGACACCATCGATAGTACGTTTTTCTTGTTGTAAATCGAGCTATACACAACCATGCCACCGTTTGGGGCAATACTAGGAGACTCATCAAGCAAGGTCTTAGTTAAGACTTGAAGAGCACCAGTTTCCAAATCTTGTTTCGCCAAATTAAATCCTGCGTTGCTGCGGTTCACCATAACTAGGAATCGCCCATCAGGAGTAATCTGACCACCCAAATTTTGGCTGCCTTGCCAAGTCAAACGGTCAATAGAACCGCTGCCCAAATTTACTTGATAAATCTGTGGTTTACCACCCCTATCCGATGTGAAAATCAACGATTTTCCATCCGGATGCCAGAACGGTTCCGTATTATTTGATCTGCCACGCGTAATTTGCGTCAGCTTACGAGTGTTAAGGTCAAACGTATAAACATGAAGCGAGCCTGTTTTAGAAAGAACAATCGCTAACTTATTGCCATCTGGCGAAAATCTTGGCGCACCATTGTGACGTGGGTATGAAGTAATTTTCTCACGTTCACCGGTGTAGATGTTCATGATGAAGATTTCTGCTTGGCCATTTTGGAAGCTAACATACGCAAGCTTTTTACCATCTGGTGACCACGCTGGTGACATTAATGGTTGCTTAGAACGTAAAACCAGACGCTCATTGTAGCCATCGTAATCAGCGACTCGAAGTTGGTAAGGGAAACGGTCTTTATCGTTCACTACCACATATGCGATACGAGTCATGAAAGCGCCACGGTCGCCAGTTAACTGTTCATACACCAAATCAGAGATACGGTGAGCGTACTCACGCATACGAGGCCCTTGAACAGTGGCTACTTTATTGAACAGCACATGATCTTTTGACAGAACCAATTCACCGTCACTACCAAGCGCCTTACTCTTCCCACCTGTTAACTGACCACGCACAATATCAACAAGTTGATAGTTGATAACGTAGTCACCTTGGTCGTTTTGCTTGATTGAACCAGTCAATAGCGCATCCACACCTAAATTGGTCCAAGCATCAAAATTAACTTCTGATTCACTGAACGGTGTTTGTGGCATTTTGCTCGTTGGAACTGGGCTGAATTTACCACTACGTTGTAAATCCGAGGCGATAACAGCAGAAACATCCGTTGGAAGCGCTTGTGTGCCCTCCCACTTAAACGGAACAACAGCAATTGGTCGTGCTGAATCAATACCATCGGTAATGACCAACTCTAATGCGGCATTCGCCACATTTGTCATACTGCTAAACAGTACAAACATTCCTAGTAAAAGGCGTCTAATCACGTCTTATTCCTTTTAGTCCAAAGCAACAGTTATGTTGATGTCTTTTAGTCTTTCATTGACCGCTGATTCTGAAGATTTAGGGAACGTCCCTACCTGAGCTATTGCTCGCTTCGCCGCAGCACATACTCGAGTATCGCCACTCAAAACGGTAACACCAGAGACCATCATATCAGTTCCTGTCGGAATCAATTTGATGTTTACCCTACACTCCTTTCCCAGCAAGTAGTCATCCTTAATCAGCTTTTGCTGAATATTTTGAGTATAGATGGATGACATACGAGAAAGTTCGTCGTCAATAAATTGATTGCGCGCAGCACTGTTTTTACTGACCTCATCCTCGAGACCCGCAAAAATATCATCTAACGCGGCTTCTTGAGCTTTACGCTCACGCTCGGCACGCTCAGCTGCTTCTCTCGCTTTACGCTCTCGCTCCGCTGCCTCTTTTGCCGCTTTCTCTTTTGCAATGCGCTCTTGTTCAGCTTTTTCAGCAGCTTCACGCTCACGACGTGCTTTTTCTTCCGCTTCTTTTGCTGCTTTTTCACGAGCCAAACGTTCTTGCTCAGCTTTTGCTATAGCCGCTTCTTTTGCTAAACGCTCCTGCTCAGCTTTACGCACGGCTTCTTCTTTTGCCTTGCGCTCTTTTTCTAGCTTAGCAGCTCGCTCTTTTTCTTTGCGAACACGTTCTTCTTCCTGCTTGCGCTCTTGCTCTTTTTTCTTACGTGCAGCTTCTGCTTCTCGTGCCGCTTGAGCATCTTTCGCTTGCTGCTCTTTCAACTTGCGAATTTGCTCTTCTTCAGCTTTGCGGTTTTTTTCTAGCTGCTCTGCTTCGCGTCTCAGTTTATCAAGACGCTCTTGTTCTTTTTTCGCTGCCTTTTCGCGTTGCTGGCGAATTTCTTTCGCTTGTTGCTGCACAAGTTTTGGATCGATGACAACAGCTTGAACCATTTGCCCTGTAGGCTCTGGTTTAGACATGTTGAAGTCAGTCCCCCAAAGCAGGGCTGCAACTAGAATTGCATGCAAACCAACCGATATTGCTATCGGTTTGGCGTATTGGTTGGGTTTCTTCTTGTGATCTTTCATAGATAATTGATGTCTATTCCCTGATATCGGTCATTAGACCTACCTTAGGGATACCAGCTCGACTTAGTTCATCTAGCAATAGAACAACATCGGCATATGGTGTTGCCGCGTCGCCACCTACCGCAACTGGTGAATCCGGCTTAACCTCTCGCTCCGCTTTCACTCGCACAATAACATCTTGCAACGACAAACCTCGCTGAACTTCTTCATCATTTACGCTTAGGCCTAAATTACCCTCGCTATCAATTTCGATGATAATAAAGCTACTGTCAGTCTCGCCAGCAAGGTCTTGCATAGATTCTGCGGTCGATGTTTTCGGAAGATCAACGTCGACGCCTTGAGTCACAAATGGAGCGGTCGCCATAAAAATGATCAACAGTACGAGCATTACGTCGATATACGGAACAACGTTGATCTCCGCTGTCATTTTTCGCTTTTTAGGTTGATAACCCGCCATGCTTTATTCCTTATCCGCGCTGTCTCGGCCAGCCATCGCTTGACGATGAAGGATGCTGTGGAATTCTTCAGAAAATGTTGCGTAAGTGTGCTCTAGTTTACTCACTTTATTGCTTAGGCGGTTGTACGCCATTACTGCCGGAATAGCCGCAAATAGCCCCATCGCTGTCGCGATAAGTGCCTCGGCGATACCCGGTGCAACCATAGACAACGTAGCTTGCTTTACTTCACCCAGCGCAATAAAGGCGTGCATGATGCCCCAAACGGTACCAAATAGGCCGATATAAGGGCTTATAGAACCGACTGTTGCCAAAAACGGTAAGCTTGTTTCTAGCTCATCTACTTCACGAGAAACAGCAACGCGCATTGCGCGGCCAGTGCCTTCCATGATGTAAGCTGGTGAATTTGCGTTGCTCTTACGTAGGCGAGCAAACTCTGTAAAACCTGCGTAGAAGATTTCTTCTGTGCCTTCAATTTCGTCTTTACGCGCTTTTACTTTTTGGTAAAGCTGAGAAAGATCAGTACCCGACCAAAATTTGTCTTCAAACTGCTCTGCATTTTTTGATGCTTGAGAAAGCACTTTGCTGCGCTTGATGATCATTGCCCATGACACAATTGACATGCCAAGCAACGTCAGCATCACAAGCTTTACCAACAGACTGGCCTGAAGAAAGAGATCTAAAATGGAAATATCAGCAGTCACTATTTGTTAGCTCCGAATTTATAAAGGTTGGAATAGCTATTGGTTTCATTTTCTTATTATCGATACATGCTACCTTAACCGAGGCCTTGCACAATATCTTGCCTTGATCATTGACCAACTCTTGACAGAATTGCAGAGAAGCACGTTTTATTTCTGACACTCGGGTTACGACTGTCAGATGCTCGTCCAGCCTAGCCCCTTGGTTAAAATCGATATCCATGTGTCGGACAACAAAGCCGATATTTTGTTCCAGTAACACATGTTGAGAAATGCCTTTAGCACGTAACATCTCTGTCCGTGTCTGTCCGTGCGCGCTCAAAGAATTTTAGATAATTAGAATGATATACAACACCGCCCGCATCAGTGTCTTCATAGTACACGGTGATCGGCCAGTGAAAGAGATTTGATGTGCCTTGCAAGGGAGTACCAATATATTCAATTCTTTAAAGTAATTACTATAACTGAAGCGACAGCAATTGGTACCGAGCTAAGGAAATATTTTTGAAATTTGTAGAAAAAATAAAAGCTAGGCGAGATACCTAGCTTTTATTCGATGATTTAGTAACCGACTTTATTACAGCATATTTCAGCCTAAATGAAATAAAGTGCCGTTAGATAAATTAAGATAGCTAACGAGAAATAAGGACTAAACAAAACTTGCCAGTACCAGTTTCTTGGCTTGAAGCCCACCCCATACACCATGCTTGAACATACAGACCAAATCAGTGCTGGTGCGACGATTGAGTTAAAACCACCAATTGCTTGATGGTAAGCTTCAGGGTCCCACATCACCAATCCTACGTGCATAAAGCCAAGGATGAGAGATAAGACTCGTAGCAGAGTCTTATCCATTGGTGCGTGAAGTTTCGCTACCTTATCAGCGAGGTTACTCACTGTCTTTATCCATCATTTCTGAGTGCTCTAGCCAAAGAGCGTTGATGATACCGAATGCACAAGCAAGTAGTACACCTAGAATCCATGCGAAATACCACATAGTAAATGCCCCTTAGTAAAGTGAGTTTTTGTTGTCTTCAATGTACTGGTCATCAAGGCGACCAAACATCTTGTAGTAAGTCCAAGATGTGTAACCAAGGATGATTGGCACCATAACAAACGCAACGCCTGTCATTAGGTTCAGAGTCAGCTCAGATGACGTTGCATCCCACATTGTTAAGCTGTGGCTTGGCATTAAGTCTGAAGGCATGATGAATGGGAACATCGCAAAACCTGCAGTAAAGATAACACCAGCAACACCCAAGCTTGAAGTAATGAACGAAATCGCACATTTTTCAAGACGAGATGCCAATACAGCGAGAAGCGGCATTGCAACACCTAATACAGGAGCAGCCCATAGTAGTGGGTAGTTTTCAAAGTTCTTCATCCACGCACCAGCTTCACGGATAACCTCTTTGTTTAGAGGGTTAGAAGCAGCGTTAGTGTCGATACCGCCAACAATGACGTAGCCATCGATATTTTGGATCCAGAAACCAGCCGCTACAAACGCAGCAACCGTCAGTAAACCAGCTAACTGAGCAACGTTGCGCGCACGCACATGCACTTCGCCCGTTGTTTTCATTTGTAGCCAAGTAGAACCTTGCATCAAAATCATGAACAAGCTTACTAGACCACACAACAGTGCAAATGGGTTTAGTAGACCAAAGAATGAGCCATGGTATGTTGGCATCAAGAACTCACTCAATTGGAATGGTACACCTTGTAGAAGGTTGCCAAACGCTACACCAAAGATGATTGGCGGAACAAAACCACTGATTGAGATACAGATATCCCAGGTATTGCGCCATTTTGGATCTTCGATTTTAGAGCGGTAGTCTAGGCCCAGAGGACGAAGCCATAGCGCTGCTAGTGTCAAAATCATCGCTAAGTAGAAGCCTGAAAATGACGTTGCGTAAACCAAAGGCCAAGCTGCGAACAGTGCACCACCAGCAGTGATAAGCCAAACTTGGTTACCATCCCAGTGAGGAGCAATTGAGTTAATCATGACACGGCGTTGCGTGTCGTTTTTACCGATGATAGGTACAAGCGCGCCTACACCCATATCGAAGCCGTCTGTTACTGCAAAACCAACTAGTAGAACACCGATTAGTACCCACCAGATGAGTCGCAAGATTTCGTAATCAAACATCTTGTTATCTCCTTACCTTACGCTTCTACTTGGCGACTAACTTTGTCTTCAACAGAGTCAGCATTTTGCTCGAAGTGGTAGCGACCCGTTTTCAGGCTACTTGGGCCTTTACGAGCGAATTTCAACATTAGGTAAACTTCTGCAATCAGGAATACCGTGTATAGCGCCAGAATTGCGAAGAGTGAAGTCCAGATTTCACCTGCAGTTAGTGCAGAAGCTGCAACATGCACTGGTAAAATTTCACCTACAGCCCAAGGTTGACGGCCGTACTCAGCGACGAACCAACCCGCTTCAATTGCAATCCAAGGTAGTGGAATGCTAAATAGTGCAGCTTTTAGAATCCATTGTTTCTGCTCAATCTTCTGACGACACGTTTGGATAAACGCCGCACCAAAGACAAACAACATGATGAAGCCACAAGCAACCATGATACGGAATGACCAGAATAGCGGCCATACTGTTGGGATTGAGTCGTCCGCAGCAGCTTGGATTTGCTCTTCTGTTGCATCAACAACATTGTCTGTGTAGCGTTTTAGAAGTAGACCGTAACCTAGGTCACCTTTCACTTCATCAAACGCAGTCATGTTTTCTTCTGACTTATCGCCCGCACGAAGCTTCTCTAGAAGTTCATAAGCGTACATGCCGTCACGAATACGATCGACGTGTTCATCACGTAAATCACGAAGACCTGTTACTTGCTCATCAAAAGAACGTGTCGCGATAATACCCATTACGTAAGGGATCTTAATTGCGTAATCGGTATGCATCGTTTCCTGGTTAGGAACACCAAATAACGTAAATGCGGCAGGTGCAGGTTCAGTGTGCCACTCTGCTTCAATTGCAGCGAGTTTCACTTTTTGAACTTCACCAAGCTCGTAGCCAGATTCGTCACCAAGAACGATGGTAGATAAGATAGCTGCAATACCGAAAGAAGCAGCAATAGCAAACGAACGACGAGCAAACGCAATGTCACGACCTTTTAATAGGTAGTATGAACTGATGCCTAGAATAAACATTGCGCCACAAGTGTAACCAGAAGCAACCGTATGCACGAACTTAACCTGAGCAACTGGGTTTAGTACAACCTCAGAGAAGCTCACCATTTCCATTCGCATGGTTTCGAAGTTGAAATCTGCGCCTACTGGGTTTTGCATCCAGCCGTTTGCGATAAGAATCCAAAGAGCAGAGAAGTTAGAGCCTAGTGCCACAAGCCAGGTAACCGCTAAGTGTTGGCGTTTAGATAGACGATCCCACCCGAAGAAGAATAGACCAACAAAAGTTGACTCCAGGAAGAATGCGACAAGTGCTTCGATCGCTAGCGGTGCACCGAAGATATCACCTACATAGTGGGAGTAGTAAGACCAGTTCGTACCAAACTGGAACTCCATGGTAAGGCCTGTCGCCACACCAAGTGCAAAGTTAATACCGAATAGCTTACCCCAGAACTTGGTCATGTCCTTATAGATTTGCTTGTTCGTCATTACGTACATCGATTCCATAATGGCCAGAAGGAAGGCCATACCAAGGGTCAATGGTACGAATAGGAAGTGATACATCGCTGTCAGTGCAAACTGCAACCGCGATAGATCAACTACGTCAATCATGGTAACTCCTATGTGTCGGCTGAATGACACTCTCTACATATTGCAATCCATATTCAGGTGTTATTTACACTTGAAAAATGTTGAATTATCACAACTCATTGTTGCAAAAATGTGCTTCATTGGTTAGTTAATTGTTAAGCATCAGCTAATATAGCTGGGGCTAATATTACTTGTAAAAACAGATTGTTTCAAAAGGTTTATAGCCGTAACGCGCTTTGATATACATCAATGTTTATGCGCGGAATTTGCACAAAAATCCATCACATTGATCTAGATCAACCAGTATTGGATACGGATGTTAAGAGAGAGTAATCAGGAGAGAAATTAACCAGTTGCAAGCAAACATCGAGTTAACAATCAATGCTTTTTACTTACTAAACCAGTATGAGAAAAAATTCAAAAAATGTGAGTTTGGTCAACTTTAATGAAGCGCTGGGCAACAAAGGCCCAGCGAGGGAATCTTATTTTTCAATTCCGAAATGCAAATACGCACGATCTGTCGCGATTCTTCCACGCGGAGTGCGTTGTAAATAACCTTGCTGAATAAGATAAGGTTCAAGAACGTCTTCAATAGTGTCCTTTTCTTCACCTATCGCCGCTGCCATGTTGTCGAGCCCGACCGGACCACCACCAAATTTTTCCATAATCGCGAGTAGTAGCTTACGGTCCATGTAATCGAAGCCTTCGGCGTCCACATCAAGCATATTCAACGCCTTATCGGCAACATCGGCACAAATGTGACCATTGCCTTTCACTTCCGCATAATCACGAACACGGCGTAGCAAACGGTTAGCAATACGTGGTGTGCCACGCGCACGTCTTGCCACTTCCAATGCACCTTCAGGTTCCATTGATAAACCTAAACAATCCGCGCTTCGCTGCACAATATCTTGGAGGTCTTTTATCTTATAAAACTCAAGGCGCTGAGTAATACCAAAGCGATCGCGCAATGGTGACGTCAAAGAGCCCGCTCGGGTCGTCGCACCAATTAACGTAAATGGTGGTAAATCGATCTTAATAGAACGAGCGGCCGGACCTTCACCGATCATAATATCCAGTTGATAATCTTCCATCGCCGGATACAGCACCTCTTCAACCATCGGGCTCAAGCGGTGAATCTCATCGATGAACAACACATCGTTTTCTTCAAGGTTGGTTAACAGCGCGGCCAAATCGCCTGCTTTCTCAAGTACAGGGCCTGAAGTAGTGCGAATGTTCACTTCCATTTCATTGGCAACGATATTCGCAAGTGTGGTTTTACCCAAACCTGGGGGACCAAAAATCAAAAGGTGATCAAGTGCTTCGCTACGTAACTGAGCAGCTTTAATGAAGATCTCCATTTGGTCACGGACATGGTCCTGACCTTGGTAATCCGCTAATTTTTTCGGCCGAATAGCACGATCAATGACATCTTCATCACGAAAGGCAGGGTTTTCTGGCGCGATTAAACGATCGGCTTCAATCATCTTTTTACCTTGAAAAATGGTTACCTGAGAGAATAATGCCGCTCGTTTAACAGCAAGTGGCATATTTCTATATCTCGTCATCCTGTACAGCGACGAAGGAGCGTGATACAGGATCTTCTATCCGAGCGATTTATGGTCAAATTGTTTCATTAACCGCTCAGCGTGCTGCTATTAGATTCCCAGTCTCGCCAGGCTCGCTGGAATGACACAAAAAAACATCGTTAAGCGATTGGCATTAACCTTAGAGAATGAGTTATCTTGAACAAATGTTCACTGTGCAACCAGCGTTACACCATTGATTTTAGAGCTTCACGGATCATTTGCTCACTGCTCATGTCCGGTTTAGCGATCTGAGATACCACTTTTGACGCTTGAGTCGGCTTGTAACCTAGAGCTAGAAGCGCACTGATTGCTTCTTCTTCCGCGTTGTTGGATGTCGCACTAGAATCCGCAGGAGCAGCATCCGTAAATGGTGTAAATAGATCGCCAGCGCCCCACCCTTTCAAGCGGTCTTTCATTTCAACAACCAATCTCTCTGCGGTTTTCTTGCCAACGCCTGGAAGCTTAACCAGCGTAGAAACGTCTTCATGTTCCACACAAGTAACAAATTGCGTTGCTGTCATACCAGAGAGAATACCAAGACCGAGTTTAGGACCAACGCCATTGGCTTTGATCACTTCACGGAAAAGTGCTCGTTCTTTTACCGTGTTGAAACCGTATAGCAATTGCGCATCTTCACGGACAACAAAGTGAGTATAAATAATGGCTTCTTCGCCAACATTTGGCAGTTCGTAAAAACAGCTCATTGGCATCTGGACTTCATAGCCAATGCCATTAACTTCAATTAATACTTCAGGTGGTTGCTTTTCAATCAGTATGCCACGAAGACGTCCAATCACTATAAATACTCTTTGGAAATGAATTTGCGACAGGATAATAAAGAACTGGATAGACATCCAGTTAATTTTAACGGTAGCGCCCTTTTCTGGCACTGGTTGCTTTGCCCGCTAACGCAACGAGAGTCTTGTTAGTATTGGCATGACAAATCGCCACACCTAAAGCATCGGCTGCATCCGCTTGAGGCTTGGCGGGCAATTTAAGCATCTGCTGAACCATATGCTGAACTTGCGCTTTGTCCGCGCCACCAGTGCCGACGACAGCTTGCTTAATAAGACGAGCCGCATATTCAAATACCGGCAACTCCGCATTCACCGCAGCAACAATTGCACTGCCACGAGCTTGGCCAAGTTTTAGCGCTGAATCCGCGTTTTTGGCCATAAACACTTGCTCGATCGCGAAAACGTCCGGTTGAAACTGGGTAATGATTTCCGTGACGCCTGCATAAATCTGTTTAAGCCGACCCGGAAGTTCTTTTTCTGAAGTACGAATGCAGCCACTACCAAGGTATTGCAAGTGGCGTCCATTTTGACGAATGACCCCATAGCCGGTAATGCGCGAACCTGGGTCAATGCCCAAAATAATTGACATGAATGTTCCTAAAAATGAGGCCTAATTCGGCCTCAGTCTTTTTATTATTACTTGCTAACTTCGGAGCAAATACCGCTCTCGACACCTTGAGTTTAATCTAGCGTAGCCGCAACGTCGTCAGAGATATCACCATTGTGATAAACCTCTTGAACGTCGTCCAGATCTTCCAAAGCGTCAATCAAACGAAGTAGTTTTGGCGCAGTATCCGCGTCCAAATCTGCTTTCGTAGATGGGATCAGCGACACCTCCGCGTTCTCTGCCTCAAAACCTGCGGCATCAAGAGCATCTTTTACGAGTCCAAAATCGCCTGGGGCCGTGTAGACATCAATCGAGCCATCTTCTGCCGTTTCAATGTCATCAGCACCACTTTCTAATGCTACTTCCATTACCGCATCCTCATCTAAACCTGGGCCATATGAAATCACGCCTTTCTTGTCGAAAAGATAGTTGACGCTACCATCCGTCCCCAGATTACCGCCTGACTTTGAGAATGCATGGCGTACGCCAGATACCGTACGATTTCGGTTATCCGTCATACATTCGACCATGACCGCCGTACCACCTGGACCATAACCTTCATAGATCACGGTTTCCATGTTGTCGTCGCCTTCACCACCAGCACCTCGGCTGACAGCGCGGTTGACAGTGTCACGTGTCATGTTGTTAGACAGTGCTTTATCAATTGCAGCTCGCAAACGTGGGTTATTTTCTGGCTCACCGCCCCCCTCTTTTGCCGCAACAACGATTTCACGGATTAATTTAGTAAAGATTTTGCCGCGCTTCGCATCTTGCGCTGCTTTACGGTGACGAATATTCGCCCATTTACTATGACCAGCCATAATTCACCTTTTAATGTATTTTGACGCTTAATAACAAAACATGTTCTAAAAGCGTTGCTTGGGAAATTGCTTTGGAAGTTTCTTGGGTTTATTTAAACAAAAACTCCCGCAGTTGCGGGAGTTTTCTTCAAATGTTGTGCGCTTATTCTGCGTCTTTTTCTTTCGCTGCAGTTACTGCGATTGCTAGCTCTTCTAGCGCTGCTGGGTTCGCAATACTTGGTGCGTCTGTTAGTAGACACGCCGCTGCTGTTGTTTTAGGGAACGCGATAACATCACGGATGTTCTCTGTGCCACATAGCAGCATTACTAGACGGTCTAGACCAAATGCAAGACCAGCATGTGGAGGCGTACCGAATTTCAGCGCATCAAGCAGGAAACCGAACTTAAGCTGTTGCTCTTCAGGTGTGATACCTAGAATATCAAATACGGCTTCTTGCATATCTGCGTTGTGGATACGAACAGAGCCGCCGCCCACTTCGTAGCCATTTAGAACCATATCGTAAGCGTTAGAATTTGCCGCAGCAGGGTTTGCTTTTAGCTCTTCTGCAGTCACACCTAGAGGCGATGTGAATGGGTGGTGCATCGCGTGTAGGTTGCCTTCGTCATCTTCTTCGAACATTGGGAAGTCAACAACCCATAGTGGAGCCCATGCAGACTCATCCGTTAGCTCTAGGTCTTTACCTAGTTTCAAACGTAGCGCACCCATTGCTTCTGCAACGATGCCCGCT
Source organism: Vibrio sp. 2132-1 (assembly GCF_033344315.1). Classification (NCBI taxonomy): domain Bacteria; kingdom Pseudomonadati; phylum Pseudomonadota; class Gammaproteobacteria; order Vibrionales; family Vibrionaceae; genus Vibrio; species Vibrio sp. 2132-1. Next base: position 63,950 of record NZ_JAWPON010000013.1, read on the forward strand.
TTATCAGCGCCAAATAGGATAATGTCACCAGATTCCGCTTGAGTACGATCTAGAATGCCGTTGATCACGTCTTCATTTAGGAACTTAGCGACTGGAGATTGGATACCTTCCATGCCCGCTGCACGGTCATTAACCTTCATCCAAGCTAGACCTTTCGCACCGTAGATGCCAACGAATTCACCGTAGCCATCAATTTGCTTACGAGTCAGAGAAGCGCCACCTGGAACGCGAATAACGGCAACGCGGCCTTTTTCGTCGTTTGCTGGACCTGAGAATACTTTGAACTCAACGTCTTTCACTAGGTCAGCAACGTCTACTAGTTCCAGTGGGTTACGTAGGTCTGGCTTGTCCGAACCGAAACGACGAATCGCTTCGCTGAACGGCATTACTGGGAATTCACCTAGGTCAACGTTTAGTAGCTCTTGCCACATTTCACGAACCATTTTCTCAGTCGTTGCACGAACTTGGTCAGCCGTCATGAATGACGTTTCGATATCGATCTGAGTGAATTCTGGTTGACGGTCAGCACGCAAGTCTTCATCACGGAAACACTTAACGATTTGGTAGTAACGGTCAAAACCAGACATCATTAGAAGTTGTTTGAATAGCTGTGGAGACTGAGGAAGCGCGTAGAAGCTGCCTTTGTGAACACGGCTAGGTACTAGGTAGTCACGAGCGCCTTCTGGTGTCGCTTTTGTTAGTACTGGTGTTTCAATGTCTAGGAAGCCGTTGTCATCTAGGAAACGACGAACAAAGCTAGACGCTTTAGCACGTAGCTTGATACGGTCGCTCATTTCTGGACGACGTAGATCTAGGTAACGGTACTTCAGACGTTGCTCTTCAGAGTTCTTTTGGTTGAAGTCTAGAGGCAGAACATCAGAACGGTTGATGATTTCAAGACCTTTCGCAAGGATCTCAACTTCACCTGTTGCCATGTCTTTGTTTACTTGGCTTTCTGGACGAACGCGAACTTCACCAGTTAGCTTGATACAGAATTCATTACGAAGTGTGTTAGCCACTTCATACGCATCTGCCATATCTGGATCAACAACTACCTGAACGATACCTTCGCGATCTCGCATATCGATAAAAATAAGACCGCCTAAATCACGACGACGGTTAACCCAGCCGCAAAGTTCTACAGTTTGTCCTGCAAGGGACTTGTTCAGGTGACCACAGTAATGGGTACGCATAATGAAATTCCCAATCTCTCAAATGTTGTTAACTACGCTCTGTCAGCCTCATTGCTAAGCAGAGTAAAGATTCAGTTATACGCTGAATGTCCACGAAAATCGACTACTCAACATACAATTACGTGTGTTTTATCATTCACTGGTGCTTTTTAGTACAACAAATGTTCAAAAGCGCACCAAAGCGAAAAAATTGGGGAGGATTATAGCGTGAAATTACCTATTTCAGCAAAACTCTCGTAAAGTATTCACACGAGTATCAAGCAGTAAAGAATAATGGATAACTTACCTCTTCGACTTGGATTGACAATGTGGTCACACAACCAATGGCAACAAAGTTTTTACGGCAGCGGGACAAAGCCCGCTGAACGTTTAGAAAGGTATGCGCAAGTGTTTCATACCGTGGAAGGCAACACGACATTTTATGCCACACCGACGCTCAATACAGTGCAAAACTGGAGAACCGCAACCCACGATGATTTTCGCTTTACTTTCAAACTTCCTAAAGCCATTACTCATGACCAAATGCTAAGAGGTTGCAGCGAACAACTGAGAGACTTCATGAAAGTCATGGAGCCTTTGCATGATCGTGTGGGGCAATGGACAATTCAATTACCAGCCGCATTCGGTCCTGAGCACCTTGATCGACTGAAAAAGTTCTGCGCGAGCTTTCCACCTAACTTCCCTCTCGGTGTTGAGGTTCGCCATATGGCATTTTTCTCCAAAGGCGAAGAAGAGCGAGCACTTAACCAATGGTTAGTAGAGAATAATATTGACCGCATTATTATGGATAGCCGCCCAGTCTTTGCCGCTAAGCCCGACAATGAGGCGATTATTGATGCACAAATGAAAAAACCACGAGTCCCTGTTCACGCCATTGCTACCGCTTCACATCCTTTGATTCGCTTTATTGGTCATCCAGAAGAACAACAAAATTACGAGTTTTTTAAACCATGGCTCAACAAGTTGCCACAATGGATTGCCGAAGGTAAACAGCCATATGTCATGATCCATACCGCAGACAATATAATTGCGCCAGAGTTGGCCGCAAACCTATATAAAGACATACAAAAGCGTATCACACTCCCTGAGTTATCACCTTTCCCAGCTGACGATGGCAACTCGCAGTTACAGATGTTCTAACGCAACACATGACAGAGGCGCGAAATTCCCATAAAATACGCGCCTTTTTTGGTGCCTGACATTTTCAGGCGGCTTGTATGCAGAGACTTAGTTATGAACCCTAAGAGCAATCCAGATACTATTTTTTCGGCTCCAATCGATAAAATTGGGGATTTCACGTTCGATGAACGCGTAGCGGAAGTATTTCCTGACATGATTCAACGATCGGTACCGGGTTACAGCAATATTATTTCTGCAATCGGTATGCTGGCAGAGCGTTTTGTAAAACCTCACTCAAACATCTATGACCTTGGCTGTTCTTTGGGTGCTGCAACATTGTCTATGCGTCGCCATATCAAACAAGAAGGTTGCCAAATCATCGCAGTGGACAACTCTCCTGCGATGGTTGAGCGTTGTAAACTTCACGTCAACGCTTACCGCAGTGACACTCCTGTGGATGTAGTAGAAGCAGACATTCGCAATATCGAAATTGAAAACGCGTCAGTGGTGGTGTTGAACTTCACTTTGCAATTCCTCTCTCCAGAAGATCGTTACTCCTTGCTCGAAAAAATTTACGCTGGCCTTCGTCCGGGCGGCATTTTGATTCTATCGGAGAAGTTCGTCTTCGAAGATGAAGTGTCGAACGAACTGTTAATTGACCTTCACCACGACTTTAAACGTGCGAATGGTTATAGCGAACTAGAAATCAGCCAAAAGCGCAGCGCGATAGAAAACGTAATGCGCCCAGATTCAAAGAAAGAACATAAAGAGCGTTTCGCTAAAATTGGCTTTTCTAGCTACGACGTTTGGTTCCAATGCTTTAACTTCGGCTCCATGTTCGCGATTAAATAGACCATGCATACCAAGCCTGAACCATACCGATTTCGGCTTTTGTTAATAATTTATACCCATCAACTCAGCGATGACTAACTATGTTTAACTTTGCAAATTTCTACCAATTGATTGCCCAAGACACTCGTCTTCAACCTTGGCTTAATGTGCTTCCGCAACAGCTAACGGATTGGCAAAATGCAGAGCACGGTGACTTTGGTCGCTGGTTGAAAGCCCTGAACAAAATCCCAGCGGGTAGACCGGACAACATCGACATTGTTGATTCTGTCACGATTTCAAACAATGAGCCGATGCCTCAAGGGGAACTTAAAAAGCTAGAAAGCTTACTTCGTACATTCCATCCTTGGCGCAAAGGCCCATACCACGTACACGGCATCCATATTGATACTGAGTGGCGCAGTGATTGGAAATGGGACCGCGTGCTTCCACATATTTCTCCATTAAAGAATCGCAGCGTACTCGATGTAGGTTGTGGTAACGGCTACCACATGTGGCGCATGCTAGGTGAAGGTGCACGCTTAACTGTCGGTATCGATCCATCTCACCTGTTTCTAATTCAGTTCGAAGCAATTCGTAAACTAATGGGCGATGACCAACGTGCACACCTATTGCCATTGGGTATTGAACAACTACCTAAGTTAGAAGCGTTCGATACGGTATTCAGCATGGGCGTGCTTTACCATCGCCGCTCGCCTCTCGATCATTTAGTGCAACTAAAAGATCAATTGGTATCTGGAGGTGAACTCGTATTGGAAACACTCGTGATTGAAGGTGATGAGAATGCAGTACTGGTCCCGACTTCTCGTTACGCGCAAATGCGTAATGTCTATTTCTTCCCTTCAGCAAAAGCCCTAAAAGTGTGGCTAGAATTGGTCGGTTTTGAAGATGTTCGTATCGTTGATGAAAACATCACGTCCGTAGACGAACAACGTACCACAGATTGGATGACGCATAACTCTCTACCTGACTACTTAGATCCGAACGACCCAAGCAAAACTGTAGAAGGCTATCCTGCCCCTCGCCGCGCGGTTCTTGTCGCTCGCAAATCATAATTCGCTGAGATTCCTGACATTGTCTTAACTCATTTTACGAGTTAAGACATTACCCTCTTTCCTCGTAATGAGCGAGTTTGTTTTTTGAATCCATTTTTCACGTCAAAATATAAGCACGCTCTAAATAAGGATGCGCTTTTATGTCCTTGATTTTTGGCTTTTCATCACTATTCCTCAAACAATAAGTAATAGAGAAACATTCTTACTTGTGAGGCTTTATCGATATAAGCTAAACTCCTAAAAAATAAACAACTTAATCCAATCCCAAGGTTTTCAATGTTATTACGATTGACCCCGATTGTTGCCATCGCCTTACTATCTGGATGCTCACTAACCAAAGGCGAACAGTACCACCAAGAAACGTTAGCGGCGATTCAAAATTCAGAAGCGAATGTCAATAATCGCATTACCAACCTAGAGCTACAGCTCAGCAACCAATCGGACTATATCGACAGCCTTGAAGAACAAGTCGATAAACTACAGGTTGAACTTCTTACATTTCGCGATGAAGCAATGGCAGAAGTAAAAAAACCGAAAGAACCGATTATTGTCCAATCTCCCGCTCCTGTGGAACCAACCCCAACTCACGATATTGTCCTTGGCTCTATCGAAAAGGTCACTGTAGAGTCGATTAAGCAAACTTTTGATGCACGTATCGACACTGGTGCCGCGACGTCGTCTTTAAATGCCGTTGATATTGAAGAGTTCGAAAGAAATGGCAAAAAATGGGTCCGATTCCACTTAGCAGACACCAGTAAATCCGAAGAAGAGAAAAGTACTTGGATCGAAGCTCCTGTCATTCGCTACGTCAAAATCCGCCAGGTTACCAGTGAAGAGTTAGAACGCCGCGCTGTGGTAGAACTTTGGGTGCGCGTTGGAAAAATTCATGAAAAAGCGCAATTTACGTTGGCAGATCGCTCACATATGAACCATCCTATTTTACTGGGTAGAGAATTTATGCGCGACATAGCACTTGTCGATGTAAGTCGTACCTATATCCAAACGGACGAAGATAAAAAATAATAAGGTAGATTATGACGTCAAAAATACCGTTTTACCTTTCTATCATCTTATTGGTGATTGCGGGCATTGCTCTGAGTGTTTTCAGACATGAAAACTACGGCGTGCCTTGGACGCCAGGCGAAACTCGCCAGGTATGGGATGTAGAAGCTCGTATTGAGTTCAATGCTAACGGCAACGAAGTAAAAGCGTCACTTGCAGCCCCTCATACACAAAGTGGTTACACACTTATCGGTGAATCTGCTTCCTCATCAGGTTATGGCGTTTCCTACATCAATGACGATTCAGGCCGTCGTGCAGAATGGTCAATTCGCCAAGCTCAAGGGCCACAAACCATATACTACAAAGCCCAGTTCTTAGTAGACCCTCAGGCTAAAGTCACTCCTTTACCGCCAACGGAAGACATTACGCCACCAACGCTATCAGCACCACAAGCAGCAGCGGCAAATGCCCTTATCGAACGTGCGATGAGTCGCTCAGCCGATAATGTGACGTTTACTCGTGAGCTTATCAAAGCGCTTAATGACCCAGATAGCCAAAACTCGTCGCTACTACTGAACGATTTCAGCCGTACTGATGCACTGCATAATATTTTGCTTACCGCAGGTATACAAAGCAAAACCGTCGGTGTTATCGAACTAGAAGATGGTCGTCGACGCCAAACAATTCAACCAATGGTTCAGGTTTGGTCAGGTAAAGATTGGGTACTGTTTTCACCAAAATCCGAACAAAAAGCAGTGAAACCCAACTTGTTAGTGTGGGATGAATCAAACGTATCCTTACTTGACCTTGTTGGTGGTAAAAATAGCCAAGTGCATTTCTCGATGATTAAGCAAGAAATGACACCACAACAAGCTACAAACAACAAAATAGAAGCAGATGGATTACTGAATATTTCAATTCATAGCTTACCTTTGGAAGAGCAAGCGATGTTCAAAACCATCATGCTCATCCCTATTGGTGCTCTGATCGTTGTGTTCTTGCGTGTGATTATCGGCCTGAAAACATCCGGTACCTTCATGCCTGTGTTGATTGCCGTTGCTTTTGTTCAAACTCAACTATTAACGGGTATTGTCGGTTTCTTGCTAATTGTAGGTACAGGCCTGATTATTCGAAGCTATTTGTCTAGGTTGAACTTATTGCTGGTAGCAAGGATATCTGCGGTCATTATTACCGTTATTATGATCATCTCGGTGTTCACCGTTGTTGCGTTTAAGATGGGCTTAACGGAAGGCCTAACAATTACCTTCTTCCCTATGATCATCTTGTCTTGGACGATTGAACGTATGTCAATCCTATGGGAAGAAGAAGGTGCGAAGGAAGTTGCTCTGCAAGGTGGTGGTTCATTGCTGACAGCGGTATTAGTTTACCTTGCAATGACGAACTCATACATTCAACACTTAACCTTTAACTTCATTGGTCTACAGTTGATTGTTCTGGCCGGTATTCTATTACTAGGTACTTACACAGGTTACCGCCTCACTGAGCTACGACGCTTCAAACCACTAGCGGAGGACTAAACGATGTTCGAAAGTTTTACTTCGCCGTCTAAGCTTCGCCATAAAGGCATTATGGGGATGAACAAGCGTAACCACAGCTATATTGGCCGTTACAATGATCGTTCTAAATACCCACTTGTCGATGACAAGCTAAAGACCAAAATTATTGCACAGGCAGCAGGAGCAACAGTTCCTGCCCTGATCGGTGTCATTCATAACCAAGCTGAAGTTAAGACTATCCACAAAATGGTTGAGAACTGGCCTGGTTTTGTGATCAAACCTGCACAAGGTAGTGGCGGTAAAGGCATTCTGGTTGTTACGTCTCATAAAAACGGGGTATATACCAAACCCTCCGGCTCTACAATTGGTAGGGATGAGGTCGAGCGTCACATTAGTAATGCGCTTGCTGGCCTTTTCTCTCTTGGTGGTAAAAATGACGTTGCTGTGGTTGAAAACTTAATCAAGTTTGATGACTGTTTTGATGGCTTCAGTTATGAAGGCGTACCAGATGTTCGGATCATCGTATTTAAAGGTTATCCAGTTATGGCGATGATGCGCTGTTCTACAGCGGCTTCCGACGGCAAAGCAAACCTTCACCAAGGTGCCGTAGGAGTAGGCATTGACATCGCGACAGGTAAAGCCGTCAGAGCGGTGCAGTTCGATCATCCAGTGACTCATCACCCTGATACAGGTAAAGACCTTTCGACCCTTCAAGTACCGCATTGGGAGCGCTTGCTGGAGCTTGCGTCAAGTGCCTGGGAAATGACAGGTTTGGGATACATGGGTACGGATATGGTGCTGGATAAAGATGAAGGACCTATGGTTTTAGAGCTTAACGCTCGCCCTGGTCTGGCAATCCAAATCGCTAATGGTGCAGGCTTGCTTCCTCGTTTGAAACACATAGAGAGCCTTGGCACACCTGCTGAGTATCCAAAACCGATTGAACGCGTCGCTTACGCGGCAGAGCAGTTCGGTGTGAAGCCGTTGTTCTAACCCTCCGACATAATGTTCGTTATTACTCGCCAGTAATTGTCATGATTACTGGCGTTTTTGTTCCCGCATCCAAAAACCTTGCACTTGCTCTCCTTATTAAACACATCCTTCTCATATATAAGTTGAATCAATGATCGAGCTAACAAAATCAACATAGATCGTTTCTTTTCTACTTTGCCTTTTGAGTATGATGAGAGCTCCCCTTACTCAACTTGAGAGGTTGGGAAATGCTAATAAAAGAAACAAATAATGATGAACCAGAGCTTGAAGAACAAGAGAGCTTAGACCAACACCTACAACGCTTGTCTGAGCTTTCTGTCCAAGCACTCGAAGAGCTTGCTGAAATGATCGAAGTCAGGGACGATATTCCAGAGGAATAAACGTCGCTTCCTCGTGAAGTTCCGCTAATAAGCCGAGACTGCCGTCCTACAGTCTCGGCTTGTCTTATGTTGTTCGAAGCCTACCTCGTAAATAGATACAAAAACGCCCGCGTTCATTGCGGGCGTTTTATTAGATTCGGAGTTTACGATTCAAACTCTTCAATCATCTCTTGCGCTTCAGTCTTAGGCTTATCCGTTTGACCAAAACCACGCAGACCAACTACGTGTACGTGCTCGTGGTCTTTAAACACCTTACGCACCAGTTTGTAGGTCGTACCTTTCTCTGGGCTGATGTTTTCAGGTGCCGCGATGAGAAGCTGCATATCCAGACGGTCACACAATTCGAACAATGTCGCGATCGATTTCGCATCCAGACGCGCGGCTTCATCCAAGAAGAGCAGACGACAAGGCACAATGTCTTTGCTGCGTAGACGACGAGACTCTTCTTCCCAGCTTTGAACAACCATAAGAAGGATTGACTGACCGGTACCGATCGCTTCACCTGTTGATAGCGCGCCAGACTCAGCCTGTAGCCAACCATCTGTACCACGGTTCACTTCTACACTTAGCTCTAGGTAGTTACGGTAATCCAGTAGCTCTTCACCCAGAACTTGAGGAGAACGTTGACCCATATCGATGTGTGGGTTCACGCGTTGGAACAGTTTCGCCATTGCTTCAGAGAAAGTAAAGCGAGTCGATTCAAACAGGTCTTTGTGCTGCTCTTGTTGTGTCGCTAGACCGTTCAGTAGCACTTCGTGACTTTCGCGGATCTTCACGTTTAGACGTACGCCCTTCACCTGACCAAACGAAATGTTCGACAAGCCTTGATTCAGCATACGAATACGGTTTTGCTCACGCTGAATCGTCTTCTTGATGATGCTCGCTACCGACTCAGAGCTGATCGCTAGACGGTTTTCACGTTGCGTTAGCTCTTCCGTTAGACGCGCCAGCTCGACTTCCATCTCTTCGATTGCTTCAACTGGGTCATCAGTACGGATGATATCCTGACGAATACGCTCACGAAGGTGTTGGTATACAGCAATATAGAACAGAACTTTACGCTCTGGGCGAGCGTTGTCTTCTGATAGACGCAGCGCATCACGCAGGTCGTCATTGTTCGCAACCGCTAGACGCAGCGCACCCAGTGATTTATCCGACATCGAACGCAGTTCATCCGCTGACATGTAAGCCAGTTCACGCTTGTGTAGACGACGCTCAACATCGTTTTCACGCGCCAGACGAAGTACTGAACACCAGCCAGCTTTCGCAGCAACCACGAACGTACGCAGCTCAACGTATTCTTTCTGAACTTTCTTCAGACGTTTTGCCAAGCCTTTCATCTCTAGTTCAGTAGAGGTGATCGTGCGCTCGTATTCGCTCTTACGGCTGCGAGACGTGTGTAGACGCTCGTGCAATTCGTCACGACGACGCATTGCGCGCTCTTCTGCACCTTCGTCAGCGTTCACGCCAAACTCTTGAAGCTCTTGTTTGAACTCTTGAACCGTTTCCAGTTTCGCTTGGTGTGAACTCTTCAATGAAGCTAATACTTGGTTGTATTGGTTCATTTGACCTTGCGATTGCTTCAACTCTTCACGAGAGCGAGTACGCATTTGTTCAGCTTGAACCAGTTTAGCTTTTAGCTGCTCACTCAGTTCGCTACTCTTGTTCAGTAGGTCTACTGAATCAGAGTAAGCGAAGTAGTGACGACGTTCAACGAGATCCGAGAGTGCAAAGATTTGCTTCTTAAGATCTTGTAGCCGCTCGTCTGCCGCTTTGTATTCTGCTTCTAGTGCATCGAATTGCTCTGGGTCAGCATCAAGCGCAGACGCAATATTCTCTAATTGCGTGACGGCTTTTGCATGGTTGTTTAAGAAGTCTTTTGCCTCTGCAAGCTGAGCGATTTTCTCTTCTAGCTCATCAAAACGCGCTTGCAATGACTCATCTTCAACAAGCACCATGTGTGACGCTAGCTTGTCCAGAGAAGACAACGCTTGCTTGCTGGTTTGAAGCTGAGAACGTTGTTGTTGCTCTTTCGCATCCAGATCCGCCAACACGCGAGCAATTTGGTTACGCTTATCACGAATAGTTGCCAGTGCTTGTTCTGGATCGGCGTCAAAAGCAACCTGAATGTGGTTAGACACAAATAGGTTAAACGCTTGGTACAAGCGCTGCATTTTCTGAGAATCAAACGCCGCTTTCGCGTGTTTCTCTACCACTTCTTCTCGTTCGTTACGCAGCAACTCTAGACGCTGCTCACGTGCCGCACGGCCAAACAATGGGATCTCAGGCAAGCGAGAGTAACGCATTTGGCGATCGTTCATACGAACGCAAACCGCGCCCTCTAACTCTTCTGCATCGAACGAGCTGTCATCAAAGGCATCGATGTCACCTTCAATGATGTACAAGTCTTCTGGACAGTCGTCTAGCTCTACCAGTTTTTCTTCGATGCCTGACAAGTCAGAAACAACGATAGCGTGACGAGCCGGACCGTACATCGCACTGAAGTAAGGCGCGTCATCAATCGTGATGTCATCGTAGATCTCAGACAGCAATACACCGCCCAGCGTATCTGCCAAACCTTTCAGGCGAGGGTCATTTGAACCACCAGGAGAAGCAAGACGCTCAATCTCAGCGTCTAGCTGGCTACGGCGCTCAGCAAGCTTATCTTTAGCTAAAGACAGCTCCCTTTCTTGTTCAAGGACAACTTGCATGTGGTTCATTACCGCATGGCGATCCTCAAGCTCTTCACCGCTCTGCTCTCTCAGTTTCTCTAGCGCATCGTTCGCCGCAATCCAAGCTGGTGCTATTGCTTCAAGCTTACTAATTTCTGCCACCGCGTTTTGCTCTAGACGGCGCTGTTCACCACGCTGATCACGAACTTCTTCTTGAGCTATCTCTAGTGATTCGATTTGCGTCGCATGACGTTCACGTTCTTGTTCAAACGTAACCTCATCGGTTAGTTCAACGTGATATTGCTTTTTGTATTCAGCAACCAGTTCACGTGCTTGACGCTGCTGGTTAAGGCTGCGTTCGAGATCACGGTGTTGTGCTCGCCATTGCTGTTCGTTTTGTGCGATTTGTTGTGACTCACGCGCTTTCGCAATTGCGGTTTTCGCATGTTCAGACGCGTCTTTGCGCTCAACTTGACCAACAATGCTTTGTACCAGTTTAAGCGCGGTTTCAAACTGCTCTGCCGCTGCAGAAGACATGTCCAGTTTGTGCTTAACCGATAGCAACGCATTGGTGCTTTCTGACTCTTTGTTCTTAAGCTCAGAGACAAGCGCTTGAGCCGATTCCGCCGTTAGGCTGTCATCGCCAAGTAGTTGCTTCGCTTTCTCCAGCGCTTGAACTGCTTGTTGATATTGAAGGGCGCGAGTTTGCTGAACGTCAAGAGCTTGCTGGTAATCAGCAAGTTGCGTCTTAAGGCTATCCACCTCTTCTTCTGCAACGGTAGCTTGCTCTTCAGCCATCATCACGCGTTCTTGCGCTTCTTCCACTACCATCATTTGTTCTTCAAGACGCTCGCTCAGCTCTTCAAGATCTTCTTGGTAGCGTTCGATCTTCTCTTGCTGACGCAGCGCGTTTTGCACCAGTTGCAAGTGATCAGAAGCCGCTTGGTAGTCTTGCTCTAAAGAAGATTCTGATTCGATCAGCAGTTCCAGCTCTTCTTGAACGCGGTTAAGCAGATTGTTTTGCTCAATCAAGGTCTCGCGAGAACCAAATAACTCTGAACGCAAAGACAATGTCTGTTCTAGTTTTTTACGTCGCTCGTTGGCATGGCGCATATAGTCCGCTGCCACGTAGTTGGTCGACTCTGTAATCAAATGTTTGAACAAGTCACGGTCTGCTTGCGTGGTTTTGATCGCTTCTAGCGTCATGCGGTTTTCACGCAGCGCCGATTCCATATCTTGGAACGCTTTTTTCACGCCGCCGTTTTGTGGCAAAAGGTAGTCACGTAGCGAGCGCGTAATCGCACTTGAGATACCACCGTAAAGCGATGCTTCGATCAGGCGGTAGAATTTAGAACGGTCACCAGAGTTACGCAGTTTCTTCGGAATCACACCGAATTCAAACATTTGTGCGTGGTAATCCACGATAGAAGAGAACGCTTTGAACTGAACGCCTTCAAATTCCGCGATCGATTCTTTTACTTCGTTGATTTGACGTACACGAGCTTGAGTCGCAGATACGCTTTCAACCAAAATATCCGTTGGTTTCACATGGCTTGGAAGACCTTGGATCACAAACGGTTTGATGTCTACTTTCTTATCACGACCCGCAACTTGCTGTAGTTTTACTGCAAACAATAGGCGTTGGTTACGTGAGTTCACCACGTCTAGCGCCGCATAACATGCGCCCGGCTGTAGCTTACCGTACAAACCTTTGTCGCGAGACGATTGGCTGCTGCCTGCTTCTGTCGTATTACGGAAGTGCAGTAGCGTTTGGTCAGGAATCAATGCGGTGATGAACGCCGCCATTGTGGTTGATTTACCTGCACCGTTACCACCTGATAGCGTGGTGACCAGACCATCGATGTCAAACGTACGGGCAAAGAAGCCGTTCCAGTTGACCATGGTCAGCGATTGGTATTTACCGCGTTCAATCATGCTCATGCTTCACCCTCTTCTGTTGTTTCTTCTTGGGCTTGGTCGTCTTGATCTTCTTCAGACAATAAGCTGCCTTGGCTTGGCTCTTTGGTGTGCACTACTGCTTCACCATCACGGATTAGACGCAGCTGCGCTTCACGCATGTCATCGCCAATACGTACATCGGCACCAAAGCGGAATACCGCTTCACTGATGCTGAATTTACCGGTTTCACCGATGTTGATGATCATGCCTAGGCGACGCAAACGACGAAGTGACGTACGTACTTTTTCAAACAGCTTTTCTTTATCAAGGTCAGAACCAGTCGCACGGTTCGTCACTAGCTTCATCAGCTTGTTTTCGTCTGCTAGAGCAAGCAGTTCGTCGTACAGCTCTTGGTTAGTAAAGATGCCTTCGTGCGCAAGACGCTCTGGGCTTAGGTAAAGGAAACACAGTACCTTCCCCACCAGCATATCCAGTTCAGAAAGAACACTACGGCCAATCAGAGACGTTGAACGAGGACGAAGGTAGAAGAAACCTTCTGGCGCTTTCACCAATTCGGTGTTGTAGCGTTGGTAGAAAGAAGAAAGCTCAAGTTCGAAATCCGACAACAACGCGTGATTGTCTAGATCTTCACTTGAGATATGACGCCCTGCTCGAAGCATGCTGTCTAGCGCTGGGAACAGAGGGTTAGAAATTGCTTTTGCCAGATTCTCTGACATGTATTCATTAGTATCGGTCGATGACATTCGCTTGTACCTTTGCCCCAAATTCGTTGATTGCTTTCCAGTCTGGTTGAATCGCTTGGTAATCCGATTCTGAATACCCTAGACGTACAGCTTGATCGACGATAATGCGAGCTAAATCAAAATGATGAGTGTAAGGGTGCTGTGCAAGGTAATCTCGCAGTACCACACTCAAGTCGATTGGTGTGCCTTGATCTTTATGCGCTTTTAGCATGTCACCAATTCGTTCAGACAGCTCATCATTGACTTGTTGAAACTCTTCGTATTCTACTTCCATCGGAACTTGACCCGTTACCTCGTCATCACGCAGTACTAGGGCCTCATCACGAAGGTCAGAAAGCCTCTCCGCATCTGCATAAGTCAGATACCAAGGCGCATCGAAGTAATCTTTGACAGATTGACGCAGACGCGAGCTAAACGCACGGTTCTTATCCATATCGATTGCAGTACGAATAAACTTGTGCACGTGTCGGTCGTAACCAATCCAAAGGTCGATCGCTTGCTGGCCCCAGCTTGTGATTCGGTCCAGCTTCATTTGCAGACCAAACAAGGCTTCTTCGATAAACTCCAGCTCAGGGTCACCGTAAACAATTTCTTGAATATCGAGGATCTGAGTTTGCAGTTCATCACTGGCGGCTTGCAGCGTATCTTGAAGTTCACGCAACGTGCTTGATGTTTCTGACAGAAGTGCTTCACAGTTGTTGATCGCTTCGCGCCAGTCTTTGTTAAGCAGGTCAGCAATCTGTTGTTTCACTGACTGTTGCTGCTCATCCATAACACGTTGGTTGAGGTCAATTTGATCGAAGATTTCGCCTACAGAATATTTTAAAACACCGTATACGTTTTTCTTCCAGTGACCCGGTGTGCCACCTTTTTGTGCTGCCTCAATCGCTTTCGCCATTTCATCCGCTACCATGGATAGCTGGATAGATAGACGCAGTTTTGAGAACTCACGATGACGCACGTAGTAGTCGGTTATTCCTATCGCTAATGGCGACAAGCGGTAAATGCTCGCTCCGTCAGTAATCTCACTGACAAAACGGCTCATAAGACGCTGCTTAACCATCTCGTTGATCGCATTGTTCGCACGAAAAGCGGAGGCTTCGCCGGTCTCATCAAATAGTCGAGTGACGATGGCAAATGCATCATGCAGTTCACCTTCACCCAGTTCTTCATCGAACCTTTCATTACTCAGTACGGCAATGGCTATCAAAAATGCCAATCGCTCTGTGGTCAGGTTCAACGAGAAATCGTGCTGCTTAACCCAGCCAACCAGCTCATCGATTGGTTGCTCTGCAGCATTGAGAGTCATCTCACTCATTGTTATTCCTGTTTATCGTTCTTTTTAGCCCACACATGAATGTAGCGGCCTAATGAGAGGTATGGCTCTTGTCGACAAAGTTGTTTTTCTAGCGCCAACACATCTTCAAACTCGTAATCACCCATGTATTCCATATTGCCTATGTAATCACTAAATGAGCGAATACCAGATTTGCCACAAATATTAAAACCTGAATTTTCTATCCACTGGTAGACTTCTTCAGGTTTTAAGCCTTTTTGCGGCTGTAGTTTAAATCTTTTTCGGTGAGGCATGCCGTCTAATATATGAGGAATGTTGCCACAAACCACGTTTTTATAGACTAAACCGTGGTGGTTGTAGAACATGACTGATGCGATACCTCCCGGTTTTACTTGTTCAAGAACTGTTTCAAGTGCGGCCTTAGGATCAACCAGCCACTCCATCACAGCGTGGAACATAACCAGATCGACCTGTCCATCCATATGTTCACCGATGGATTGGACAGGCGAATGAATCAGGCGATACTGCTCAAGCAAACCGTTTTTTTCAATATCCTGCTTAGCCAACTGCAGCATTTCCGAAGATAGATCACATAAAGCGATTCGATGTCCGAGCTTAGCAAGCTTTTGCGACATTTGTGCCAAACCACCACCAGCGTCCAACACTTCTAGGGGTTGCTGGTCAGCATCTAATTCACTTAGAATCTGTAGAAAATCTTCCCACACAATGATTTGGCGGATCTCCCCTTTATCGGAGCCGTAAATATTTTTTGCAAATTTGTGGGCGATATCGTCGAAATTGCGGTCTTCTGTCACTTCTGCTGAGTTATCATAACGGATTGTGCCGCTATTCTGGCACAAGGAAAGCAGGAATAAAGAGGGATACCCTCATTTTTATTATCAATTGATGTTTTTTCGGACTATTTATGTATGTTTGAGCTGAAAAAAGTAGTGTCAGCCATGCTTATGCCCCTTCCGGCATTGCTGCTGATAGGCTTGTTGGGTCTTGCTCTCATTAGTTTTACTACAAAACGTAAAACTGGCTGCTTCGTTGTTCTATTCTCTTTTGTTGGCATTTTTCTTGTTGCCTTCCAACCTGTTTCAACCAAGCTTCTTATGCCGTTAGAGCGAGAGCATAAAGCCTTTTTGCCAGTTTCTGGCACCATCGACTACGTGATGGTTTTAGGGAATGGTCATGTTATCGATGACGAAATTCCACCCACCTCGCAGTTAAGCCGTGCAGCATTAATGCGCTTAACTGAGGGCATTCGTATTTTAAGAATGTATCCAGGCGCGAAATTAATCTTATCCGGCTATGCTGGCGGATCTGAAATTAGCCACGCGCGAATGATGGCGAACGTTGCCCTTGCGTTGGGAGTCGCGAAATCCGATATCATTTTATTAGAAGATGCGAAAGATACGTGGGAAGAGGCGCGTCAAGCGGCTGCATTCGTTCAACAAAAGGAGATTGTGTTAGTCACTTCTGCGAGTCACATGAGCCGTGCATTGTATGAGTTCAACGCAGCAGGCATTAAACCAATCCCAGCCCCGACCAACTTCTTAGCTATTAGCGAGATAAGTCAACCTTGGGATAAATACTCACCTAAAGCGCGTTACTTAGAACAAACAGAGCTTTATTGGCATGAGTACTTGGGCAGTATTTGGCAAAGGTTGCGTGATACTGTCGGCCAAACACCAATGGTTGAAGCAAACTAGTATTATCTTGAAGCCACAAAAAAGGAGAGCCGAAGCTCTCCTTTTTCTTTTTACGATTGAGTTATGTTCCAACTAGTCACCAGCAAACATATAGCCTTCGCCGTGTACCGTTACAAAAATCTGTGGGTTCTTAGGATCGAACTCCATTTTTGCGCGCATACGTCGAATAAGAACATCAATGGTGCGGTCATTCGGCGCATCCACTCGATGGCTGATCATGTTCAAAATACGCTCACGACTTAACACCTGGTTAGGATAAGACGATAATGCCACCAAAAGTTCATACTCTGCTTTAGTTAGTTTTACTGGCTCACCGTTGCGGCTAAGTGCGCGACGTTGAATGTCGAATGTCCACTCCCCAAAGCGCACAATGTGCTCTTCACTGGTTTCATTCGCTTTCGAGCTGCCACTGCGCGCTGCTGAAATACGCCACAGCAAGTTTTTAACGCGAACTAACAGCTCTCTCAGTTCAAAAGGTTTTGTCACATAATCGTCAGCACCCATTTCTAGGCCTACGATTTTATCAATGCTATCCGTGCGTCCTGTTACTAATATGATACCAATATCCGATTGGCTACGTAACTCACGAGTAAGCATCAGGCCGTCTTCACCAGGCAGGTTAATATCCAGCATGATCAGGTCTACATCGCCCGCTTGCAAAACTTCACGCATTTCTGCGCCACTCTCTGCTTCGCTGACTTGGTAGCCCTCATTTTGGAAATATCCCGCAAGCTTACTACGAGTTACAACATCATCTTCTACGACTAATACGTGATAGCTCATTTACACCACTTTTCTGTCTTCTTATTATCCAAGACGTATTCTATTCATAACTAGTAACATTTCTAGTCATAGATACATTAAAACGCAAGATTTAGCGTTTTTATTGATTCAAAACAAGCTTGCCCATTGCTATTAATAAACGGTCATTTTTGACCATAAAACATAACAATTATAGTTACTGCTATTCATTTTAATTGATTACACTTAGGGGATATCCCTAATTGACTTTGTGATGCATGACTTGAAGCATCATTCAGGAGCCCAAAATGCAAGAAGTGAAAGCTTTTAATGAAAAACGCGCTGAAATTTACTGGTGGTTTTCGAGCTTGTTCGCAAAAGAACTAACAGAGAAAGAATTGGAAGCCTATCACAGTGTTGAAATTCGCAGTTTTCTCGCAGGTTTAGGTGAAAATGAGTCGCTAAAACCAGCCGTTGATAGCCTAGTTGATGCGCTGAATCGGTTACAAGATCGTGAAGATGCACAACTAGAGCTTGCAGCTGACTTTTGTGAACTGTTTTTGAAGACAGAAAAATACGGCGCTCTTCCTTACGCATCCATGTACATTGGTGAATCAGGTTTACTGAATGACAAGCCAGCTGAGGAAATGGAAAAGTTGATGGCTGAATTTGGCGTTCAAGTAGACGAAAACCTAAAGGAACCTGCGGATCACTTAGCCGTTGAGCTCGACTTTCTCGGGAACATGATTATCCGCTCAAACGAGCTTGAACAAGAAAAACACATGGAAGAAGCCTTCGTTAAACAAAACGACTTTATCCAGCAACAATTGATGTCTTGGTTACCTCAGTTTTCAGACAAATGTAAACAATTCGACGAATTTGGATTTTACTCGAGTGTCGCGAAACTATTAGTTGCATTTTGTAAACTAGACAGCGCCTACCTTCTTGGTGAATAATTGCCGCCTATTTTTAGGGAGCCTGCCTATCGGGCTTCCTGTATGCCTGAAAGTGACCAATTGTAAGTAACTTGGGTATAATATTCGTTTGCCTTAACTTAGCGCAAAGACGCTTGGTTATTTAGCAGTCAAAATGTGACTTCAAATACACAAATCTCTTGCTGAAAACATTGCTAGTCAGTTCACATAGGGCTAAAATGTGAGCGCAAACGATTAAATATGATTTATATGTAAACCGCTGAAATATAGCGGTTTTTGTGTTTTCTTAACAGGTTGATGGCAATTTCTCATCAGATAGAAAAAAGATAAAATTCATCGACCGATGCTGCTACGTACCCTTTTGTCGCACTTGGATCAACCGCTGCCGAGACACTTAGCGCCAATTTTATATTGCTAGGTGTGAAACCATTAGAGCATCAGGTACATCCAATACGACATATTTCAGTAGCTCGATACAGGACACCATTTATGGCCACGATAAAAGACGTTGCTCGCTTAGCCGGCGTTTCCACTACGACAGTTTCGCACGTTATCAATAAAACGCGTTTCGTTGCAGAAGCAACGCAAGAAAAAGTAATGAAAGCCGTTGACGAGCTGAATTACGCGCCAAGTGCCGTTGCACGCAGCCTAAAATGCAACTCAACTCGTACGATTGGCATGTTAGTAACTCAATCAACTAACCTATTTTTCTCAGAAGTGATTGATGGCGTTGAGAGCTACTGTTACCGCCAAGGCTATACTCTGATTTTATGTAACACAGGCGGGATTTACGAAAAACAACGCGATTACATTCGTATGCTGGCTGAAAAGCGCGTTGATGGCATCCTAGTGATGTGTTCTGACTTAACCGAAGAACTAAAAGAGATGCTTGACCGTCATGCGGACATTCCTAAAGTGGTCATGGATTGGGGCCCAGAGAGCTCACAAGCAGACAAGATCATGGATAACTCAGAAGAAGGTGGCTACATTGCAACCAAACATCTGATTGACAATGGTCATACGGATATCGCTTGTCTAAGCGGTCATTTTGAAAAGCTTGCTTGCCAAGAGCGCATTGCAGGTTTCCGTCGCGCAATGAGCGAAGCGAACCTAGCTGTAAATGAAGACTGGATCCTTGAAGGTAACTTTGAATGTGATACGGCCGTATTAGTTGCAGATAAAATTACCGCAATGGACAAGCGCCCGACGGCGGTATTCTGTTTTAACGACACAATGGCTCTAGGCCTAATGAGCCGCTTGCAACAAAACGGGATCAAAATTCCTGAAGATATTTCAGTGATCGGCTACGACAACATCGAGCTTGCGGAATACTTCTCTCCACCGCTAACGACTATCCACCAACCTAAACGTCGTGTTGGTAAAAATGCATTCGAAATTCTACTTGAGCGTATCAAAGATAAAGAACACGAAAAACGAATTTTCGAGATGCAACCTGAGCTTGTAATTCGAAATACTGTGAAAAAAATGAACTAAATTTCACTGTATTTAACCGTGTTAAATAAGCGCTCTACAGGGGCGCTTATTTTTTTGGAAAAATTAAGCATTCTCTAATACTTCACACCACTCTAATAACAATTGACTAACGTTAACTCCCTGTTTTATATAAATGTAATATATATTAAGAACTCCTTTTCAAAGGCCAATTTGCACCTTTCCATATGCAAAATAGAGCATTCAATCTATCATTTTTATTGAACCGAAATCACACTTTTAACGCTAAACCGTGATGTTAATTCAATATAAGAAGTATGCTCATTGTGTCACGCACAGGGCAAACCATTCGAAAGAGTGGGACGCAAAGCCTCCGGCCTGAACCATATTACGATATGGAAGGTAGCGGGGTTACCGATGGCAAGTGTGTAAGCAATGACTTTACTCTGTAATGACATTGTTTTTACGCATGTTTGCTACTCTCTCGGACCTGACTTTTGGTGGCGTAATATTAATTACACCGAGATAACAAAACATGGATAAACCGATACTCAAAGACTCTATGAAGCTATTTGAGGCACTTGGTAATATCAAGTCGCGCTCAATGTTTGGTGGCTTCGGACTATTCGCTGATGAAACAATGTTTGCACTAGTGGTAAACAATCAGCTTCATATCAGAGCAGACCAAAAAACTTCATCTGACTTCGAGAAACAAGGGCTAAAGCCTTACGTTTATAAAAAACGTGGCTTTCCAGTCGTTACAAAGTACTACGCTATTTCCAGCGATTTATGGGAATCAAGCGAACGCTTAATCGAAGTAGCGAATCAATCATTGAAAAAGGCAAAGCTTGAGAAAGAACAGCAAGCAAGTACAAAGCCTAACCGTTTGAAAGATTTGCCTAACTTACGACTGGCTACCGAGCGCATGCTAAAAAAAGCCGGCATCGAATCCGTAGAGAAGCTTGAAGAGGAAGGTGCGCTTAACGCCTATAAAGCGATAAGAGATACGCACTCTGCAACCGTCAACATTGAGTTGCTATGGGCACTAGAAGGGGCTATCAACGGCACTCATTGGAGTGTGGTACCTCAAGCTCGCCGAGATGAGTTGATGAACGGCCTCCAATAAAAGTCGGCCTAAAAACTATCTTGTAAAACCGCAGTCTAATCTGCGGTTTTTTTGTGAAATTTTTTCGGTTTTCCTACTGTCTTATTACATATATCCCAAATTGGAATCAAAATTATGAATAAGAAACTGATATTAGGTCTCATCCTACTAGCGGCTATCGTCTTTTTAGGTATTAACTTTGGCCAGTATTTAACCTTAGAGAATGCAAAAGCCCAACAAGAAGCACTAACTACATACATCGATCAGAATTTTGTATTCTCGGCTGCGATTTACTTTTTTACCTACATTGCAATTACCGCTTTTTCTATCCCAGGAGCGGCAGTAGTCACCTTACTTGGTGCAGCCTTATTTGGTTTTTGGACAAGCTTGCTACTGGTTTCTTTCGCTAGCACTATGGGGGCAACACTGGCCTTCTTGAGCAGCCGATACTTATTGCGTGACTGGGTACAAAACAAATTCGGAAATAAACTCAACGCAATTAATCAAGGTGTCGAAAAAGACGGAGCTTTTTATCTATTTTCCTTGCGTCTAATCCCTGTATTCCCTTTCTTTCTAATCAACTTACTGATGGGCTTAACGCCGATGTCTGTAGGTAGATTTTATCTCACTAGCCAAATAGGTATGCTGCCAGGCACAGCCGTATATCTGAATGCAGGTACTCAATTAGCAACAATTGAAAGCCTATCGGGCATTGTTTCACCCGCAGTATTAGCGTCTTTTGCGCTATTGGGACTATTTCCAATCATCACTAAATGGGTTATGAATAAAGTAAGGCCGACACCAAGTCAGCAAAACTCGTAATTGGTGAAGTGGGTATTTTGATGAAAATATTTATCGCTAAAAACCCAGCAGAAGCACACATTGTATGTGAGCTGCTTAAAGTGGAACAAATTTACTGTGAAGTTCGTGGAGAAGGTATTTTCGGCTTAAAAGGAGAACTGCCGTTTGGTGATGATACCGATCCTTATGTGTGGCTTTTTGACACTGCACAAAAGATGAAAGCTGAAGAAATAGTAAAAGCATATCGAAAACAATCCGATAGGCATGAGTATCAAGATTGGCAATGCCCAAAATGTCATGAAATAAACGAAGGGCAATTTGGTGCATGTTGGCAATGTGGATATCAACTAGGAGAGCTATAGCGGCTCTCCTATTCAGTGGATGCACTCAGTTTTAAGCACATACAGCTTGCTGTTTAATAAACTCGATGGAGTGTTGATTGAAGTCTTCTGGACGCTCTACATTGCATACATGACCACAATTCGGGATTTCTCGTAGAATGCTGAGCTTATGTGCTGCAACCATTTCTTTGACAGGTTTAATAAACATGTAATCCCTGTCGCCCATTAAGTAAAGAGTCGGAATGGGTAACTCTCGATCTTTAAAATATTTCATTAACGGATTTACATCAGCGGCAAGAATAAACCAACGTTTAAATTCTTTTTGGCAAAGCTTCTTGGCTTCGCGAATAAAAAGGTGGCGAGATTCTCGTTGGCTTCTTTGAGGCATAACAATATAAGCGAACAGTTTGTAGAGCCACATGTACGGTAGGATATGCTTACAAAAATTACCTAATTTCACCAATATCTGAGAACGAGTGTTAAGCCTTGTGACAGCACCGCCGAGCACCATCGAACGTACGCGCTCTGATGACAATTCAGCAAGGTTTCGAACAATAATAGTACCAAGCGACATACCGACAAAATGAGCGGATTGGATCTTTAAATGGTCCAATACTTTCAAAATATCTTGGGTAACTTCCGTAAAGGTATAACGGCTAGCAATGAGCTCTTTAAGTAACTGATTTGACTTTCCATGACCTCTTAAATCGATCAGCAATAAGTTAAAGTGTTGCTTGTAAGCTTTAATTTGCTTGAACCAGATAGAAGAGCTACCACCAGCACCGTGCACAAATACAACCCACTCATTACTAGTAGGGTGCAAATAGGTTTTATGAAAAAGTAGCGGCTGGGTCATATTGAGTATCAAAAAGATCGTGCTATTGAGTAAAAAGCCATCCTACCACACTCCCCTTACTCAAGATAATAAAGGCACCTCATTCGGTGCCTTTCGTTACAATTTTAAGTCAAACTAACGCTGAGTGGTAAAGCTGCAAATAAGATTCTGCGGCCTTTTGCCAACAAAAGTCTTGTTGCATCGCGTGCAACTGTACTTTATTCACTTCAGGCTCGTTTTGAGCGTAGAGCAACAGTGCCCTTAGCATCGTTAACAACAATGCCTGCGGTGTCGGTTCGAAAAAAACAAACCCCGTTGCTTCAGATGGGTTTACATCATAATCGCTAACGCTGTCCTTCAAGCCACCAACACCGCGTACTATCGGTAATGTCCCATAAGCCATACTATAGATTTGGTTTAAGCCACATGGTTCAAACTCAGAAGGCATCAAGAAGAAATCAGAACCCGCTTCAACGATATGCGCAAGTTCATTGTCATACGCTTCTACAAAGGCAAATTGGCTAGAAAACTGCGCGGCAACCTCTCGTAACTGAGCGGCAAGAACAGGGTCTCCGGTCCCAACGACAACTAGCTGAACATCGTGCTTCAAAAAATCGGCCAAAGCAGGCAACAAGTAATGAACGCCTTTCTGCTGGGTCAACCGACAAACCATACCGAACATAGCTACATCTTTTTCGGGCAAATTTAGTCTTTGTTGTAATGCTTTTTTACAAGCTTTCTTCCCTTGCGACATACTTTTCTGGTCGGCGCAGTAATTAACCGGCAAGTAGGTATCCGTTTCCGGATTCCAAGCGCTGTAATCACAACCATTCAAGATGCCGACTAAGTCCTGCGCACGTTGCTGAAACTCCCAAGCCATGCCGTGACTGCCAAGCTCTGTTTTTAGTTCCTCTGCGTACGTAGGGCTAACCGCGTTTATCTTATCTGCATTCATTACACCAGCTTTAAGCATCGTAATATGCGTTGCACTCACCGCAGCATCGGGAACGTTTCTACAATGAAACTCTGGCAAACACTGCACGTCTTCATAACTAAATACGCCTTTAAAGACCGCATTGTGAATTGAAATGACGCTTTTAGTATGAGCAAAAAACGGATCATTGCCATACCTGTGCTTGAGCAAAAATGGAACAAGACCTGTGTGCCAATCGTTCGCGTGTATGATATTAGGTTGAAAGGCGAGCTTGGGTAACATATCGAGACATGCTGCACTAAAAAACGCAAAGCGCTCGCCGTTATCAGTATACGCTTGGTTGTTCTCCGCATACATTGATGGTCGATTGAAATACGGCGGACAATCAATCAGGTAAACAGGATTTTGACCTAACATGAGCCGCAAAACTCGATACTCCGTATGCGGCCATGATGTTAATTCTGTTTCTAATACAACTTCTGCGTCTGCGAGTTTATCAATACTGCTGTACGCAGGGATGGTAATTCTTACGTCTTGCTGTAGGTTTTGAAGGGCTTCCGGTAGTGCCTTGGCAACATCTGCCAAGCCACCACTTTTAATGAGGCCTTCAACCTCAGAAGCTACAAACAGAATAGATAAGTTGTTAGTAGCCAACTCGAGCTCCTTTCGGAATAACAACAATGCCCTCCTCAGACACGTGGAAGTGTTTTTTATCTTCTTGAAGATTCACACCAATCTGAGTACCAGGAGCAATATCGGCATCCTTGTCGACAATCACACGACGTAAAACACAGCCTTCGCCAATTTTTACGTCACCAAGAAGTATACATTCGCTGATATCGCAAGCAGAAGCAATATTACTGCGAAAACCAAGCACCGACTTTTCGATTCTTGAGCCTCTAACATAGCTGCCATTACACACTAAACTATCGATTATCTGCACACGACCATTATCAGAGTCGGTAAATGTCGCAGGTGGCAATGGTGGGTAGTAGGTGTGCAATGGCCATTTACGGTTGTACAGCGAAAATGGAGCATCTTTTTCTAGCAGATCCATATGCGCTTGCCAGTACGCATCAATAGTTCCGACATCACGCCAGTACACCTCTTCTTTTTCGCCACTGATTTTGTTGGTACTGAAGTCATACACGAACACATCACCTCTAGGGAACATCTTTGGAATGATGTCCTTTCCAAAATCATGTGATGAAGCTTCATTATCCGCATCTTCGACCAACTCTGAGAACAGTACCTGAGCTTCAAAAACATAGTTACCCATTGAAACTAAAGCGTAATCAGGGTCCCCAGGAATCGATTTCGGATTTGCTGGTTTTTCTTCAAAGCCAATCATACGACCTTCACTATCCACTTCGATAACCCCAAATTGCGACGCCTCTTTTAGTGGCATGCGCAATGCAGATACCGTCAGAGAAGCCTGCTTTTCTGAGTGGAAGTTCAGCATTTGTTTGATATCCATCTTATAGATATGGTCAGAGCCAAAAATACAAACTTGCTCTGGTTCCTCTAATTCCATAAAACGCAGGTTTTGATAGATCGCGTCCGCCGTCCCTTCGTACCAACGTTTACCAGTACGCATTTGAGCGGGAATAGGATCGATAAAGCGGTCTGTAATGCCGTTGATGTTCCACCCCTTTTTTAAGTGATGGAATAAAGATTGAGATTTAAATTGGGTTAGGACGTAAATGCGCATCAGATCCGCATTAACAAAATTGTTTAGAGCAAAATCGATCAATCGATAACTACCACCAAACGGTACCGAAGGTTTACTGCGAGATTCCGTTAAAGGTCTCAAACGAGAGCCTTCACCGCCAGCAAGAATCATTCCCAAAACACCAGCCATTTGTTGTTCTCCATATCGTTATAGCTTGGATTTGGTACTCGCTTGAATGAGTCATACTCGGGGAGTCAAGCGAATACATTTAGCAACCGTCTCTGAGTTTCTGTGAACTCTTACAACACGGATAAAAAAGCTACGGCACTTCCAGTATGCAACGTCCACTCTTTCCTTATTTTTTGACGCAAACAATGCACACAGTTGCACTAATTTTTGTAATAAATTATCTAAGCGGGTTCTAAATTACAATTTTTAATACGCCATTCTGTGTACCATACAGCTCTTGCGTACTCAAGACGATATCTAGATCACACATGGAAAAGCAAACGATTACATTGTGAAAACAATTTACGAACGGATTCACTACACCACCGATTTTTTAGCCCAATGTATAACAAATATGTGAATGCAAAATGAAAGTTACAACGAATATTTTTTACATAAAAAATACATCAGCGACTACGAAATATTGATGCTGGGATCTTCTCGCGTCAGCAAAACTCAGTCAAAGCAGCAAAGATCTATACGAACAACACAGTGGCCTTTACGCAAAACAAAACGCAAAAAAGGCAGCGATATCGCTGCCTTTTTACATTACTTAGATCGTACGTTTTTATGCTTTCGCTTTTTTACGCTTATCAGTGACTTCCCACTTACCGTCAACAAAGAGCGCTGTCCAACCAGATGGTTTGCCATTCTCTTCCGAACGAACGTAGTTCTCTTTTGTTTTGCGACTAAAGCGTACGACTGCAGGACGACCATCAGGATCTTCTTGCGGTGCGGTCGCTAGGTATTTGAACTTCTCAGGTAAACGCTCTTCAAAACGTGCCAGTTCAGCAACCAAAGGAGCACGTGTCTCGCGCGATTTCGGGAAGTTGCTTGCCGCCATAAATAGACCTGAAGCACCATCACGAAGTACGAAATACGCATCTGAGTTTTCACATGGCAACTCGGGGAAATGAACAGGATCTTCTTTCGGTGGCGCGACTTCGCCATTCTTAAGAATCTTACGAGTGTTCTTACACGTTTCGCTCGTACAATCCATGTATTTACCAAAGCGACCGTTCTTAAGCACCATATCAGAGCCACATTTGTCACACTCAACAACTGGACCATCGTAGCCTTTTACTTTGAACTCGCCGTATTCAACAAGGTAGCCTTCACAATTCGGGTTATTACCACAAACATGCATCTTACGCTTGTCATCAATCAGGTATGCGTCCATCGCTGTTTCACAGATCGGACAACGCTTTTTAGCACGAAGAGCTGCGGTTTCAACGTCTTCTTCTAGAACGTTAATAATACCTTCTTCGTCACCCAAGTTGATGGTTGTCTTACAACGCTCTTTTGGTGGTAACGCGTAACCTGAACAGCCTAAGAACACACCTGTCGAAGCAGTACGGATGCCCATTGGACGGCTACACGTCGGACACTCGATATCCGTCATGACGATGTGGTTTAACTTCATACCGCCTTCTGACTCATCCAGCTCCGCTTTTTCAAGATCGCCAGTAAAATCAGCAAAGAAGTTGTCTAACACAGCTTTCCAGTTCACTTCACCTTCAGCGATTTGGTCCAATTTCTGTTCCATACGCGCAGTAAAGTCGTAGTTCATCAAATCGTTAAAGCTGTCATCAAGGCGGTCAGTAACAATTTCACCCATTTTTTCAGCGTAGAAACGGCGCTGATCAACTTTCACATAGCCACGATCTTGAATCGTAGAAATGATCGATGCGTAAGTCGACGGACGACCAATGCCTCGTTTCTCCAGCTCTTTAACCAGTGCTGCTTCAGTGTAGCGCGCAGGTGGCTTTGTAAAGTGCTGTTTAGGGTCAAGTGACTCTAAGCTTAGCTTATCGCCAAGTTGTACCGCTGGAAGGATTGTATCCTCGTTTTTGCCCATTGGACGCTGTACACGAGTCCAGCCGTCAAATTTAAGGATACGACCTTTCGCTTTAAGCGTGTATTCTGCCGCTTTTACGCTGATGGTTGTTGAATCGTATTCTGCTGGCGTCATTTGACACGCTACAAACTGATTCCAAATCAAAGCATAAAGTTTGTGCGCATCAGCATCGACACCTTGCAGGTCTTCCGCCTTAACACCCACATTTGAAGGACGGATCGCTTCGTGCGCTTCCTGTGCCCCTTCTTTGCTACCGTACGCCAATGGTTTCGCTGGCAGGTACTTATCACCAAACTCAGAACCAATAAAGTCACGTACAGCGTCCACAGCCTCGGCACTTAGGTTAGTCGAGTCAGTACGCATGTAAGTGATGTAACCGGCCTCATAGAGGCGCTGAGCTAGCATCATGGTCTTTTTCACGCCGTAGCCCAGACGTGTACTCGCTGCCTGTTGAAGCGTAGAGGTGATGTAAGGTGCTGAAGGCTTGCTCTTTGTAGGACGGTCTTCACGCTTACATACTTCGTAACTTGCATTCTCAAGTACAGACATCGCTGCTTTGGTTTCTGCCTCATTAACTGGCTTAAACGCAGAACCGTCTTTCTGCGCAACAAGCAGTTTAAAGTCCGCTTTGTCTTTCGTTTTCGTATTCGCATGAAT
Source organism: Vibrio sp. 2132-1 (assembly GCF_033344315.1). NCBI lineage: Bacteria > Pseudomonadati > Pseudomonadota > Gammaproteobacteria > Vibrionales > Vibrionaceae > Vibrio > Vibrio sp. 2132-1. The sequence continues at coordinate 91,964 of NZ_JAWPON010000013.1, forward strand.
GTCCCAGAATTCTTCTGGTACAAACGCGTTAATCTCACGCTCACGCTCAACTAACAATTTCACCGCAACAGACTGCACTCGACCAGCAGATAAGCCACGAGCCACTTTTTTCCAAAGTAAAGGTGAAACCATAAAACCAACGACACGGTCCATGAAGCGACGTGCTTGTTGGGCATTTACACCATCCATGTTCAGCTCGCCAGGTGTCTGGAAAGCTTGTTGGATCGCGTTTTTCGTAATTTCGTTAAAAACTACACGTTTGTATCGCTCTTCATCGCCACCGATGATCTCACGAAGGTGCCATGCGATTGCTTCCCCTTCGCGGTCCAAATCGGTTGCGAGATAAACGCAATCTGCGTCTTTGGCGAGTTTTTGTAGTTCGTTGACAACTTTTTCTTTGCCTGGAAGGATTTGGTAATTCGCTTCCCAGTCATGATATGGGTTAATCCCCATTTTTTTGATCAACGCTTTGCGGTCTTTCTCTTTTTTAACGCGCGCTTTCTCTTCCGGACTCATCCCTTTAGTTGAGATGGCTGCGGCTTTTTTCTCACCAGTGCTTTGACCGGCCGTAGGCAGATCACGCACATGACCAACACTAGACTTAACAATAAAGTCTTTACCAAGGTACTTATTTATCGTCTTTGCCTTGGCTGGTGACTCCACTATAACGAGTGATTTACCCATAACTGACTCTAACGTCCTTCATAATAATGCGGGTAGAAACCTTGTTTAAAGGCCACCCGCATAATGTTCTATTTCATTGCTTCTTTTTTTACTATTGTGCGAGATGAAAAGAAGATCAACTGCTTTTTTGAAATTCAGATCCGATTGGTTGACAATTCATCGTCTTTATACTTCAAAGAGACAGGGTTCTGAAAGGTATTGAGCGGCATATCTAAACAGGCAAACTTAGCATCCGCTAATCCAATGCAATAAATTTTGTTACCCATCACAAAATAGTTTGGTTCAATGTTCTGCCATCTTCCTCCGCATCATGCTTATACTCTAAAAATTGATCTGTTTAGTCTTACTGAACGATTGACTGAATTAATCATGCAAACCCATTTTAGTTGTAGGTATACTCAGCGCTCTTAACTGAATAGAATGGTAGAAAGAATATGTCTGATAGAACGTTTATCGAAGAGTTCGACCTTCTTTTGATCGCTAACCAAATCATCCAAGAGCACGATGATTACATCGAGGGAATGCGAGCAACAAGCGTAGAAGAAAAAGAAGGTGTTTTAGTTTTTAAAGGTGAATACTTCCTTGATGACAAAGGTTTACCAACTTCAAATACGACTGCAGTATTCAATATGTTTAAATACTTAGCGCATCACCTTTCTAAGGAATTTACGCTGGTTAAATAGTATTGGGAAACAAAAAAGCCAGAGTGTTATTCACTCTGGCTTTCCGGTTTCAGGTCAGAATATTTAGCAGCTTAAAGCCTTAAGTTTGTCGAAGTAGTCAGGGAACGTTTTCGACGTACACTTTGGATCGTTAATCGTCACAGGCGTATCACTAAGTGCCACCAGCGAAAAACACATCGCCATTCGATGATCATCGTAAGTATCAATCGCAGCATGCTTTAACTGAGAGACAGGTTTGACGATGATGTAGTCTTCCCCTTCTTCCACTTCCGCACCAACTTTACGTAACTCAGTCGCCATAGCTGACAAACGGTCTGTTTCTTTTACACGCCAGTTATAAACGTTACGAATAGCGGTAGTGCCTTCGGCAAATAGCGCTGTTGTCGCGATGGTCATTGCAGCATCAGGGATATGGTTGTAATCCATATCAATGCCTTTTAATTGACCAACACGTGAAATTACGTAGTCATCACCCCATTCAATTTCTGCACCCATTTTTTCAAGCGCATCAGCAAATTGAATATCACCTTGAATGCTGTTTTTACCGATACCCGTGACTTTAACTTCTCCGCCTTTGATGGCTGCCGCCGCCAAGAAGTAAGAAGCAGAAGACGCGTCACCTTCAACCAAGAAATCGCCTGGAGCGATGTATTGCTGACCGGCTGGGATCACAAACTCTTGATAGTCGTTGTTGATCACATCGACTCCAAACTGCTTCATGATATGCAGGGTGATATCGATATAAGGCTTAGAAACCAAATCGCCTTCGATGTTGATGCGAATTTCACCTTCAGCCAATGGCGCAGACATTAAGAAAGCGGTCAAGAACTGACTTGAAATGGACCCATCGATAGAAACTGTACCTGCTTTTAGGCCAGTACCAATTATTTTGAGAGGCGGAAAGTTCTCGTTTTCCATGTACTCAACGTTCGCACCAGCATCTTTCAGTGCCGTGACAAGGTGACCAATTGGACGCTCTTTCATACGAGGTTCGCCCGTCAGTACATACTCCCCTTCTCCAAGACAAAGAGCCGCAGCTAATGGTCGCATCGCAGTGCCAGCATTGCCGAGAAATAACTCTACCGGCTCTGAGACAGAAAACGGGCGCCCAAGGCCGTCAACGAGACATTCTGTTTTATCTTCGGAAAGTTGGTATTGAACGCCTAGTTTAGTCAGCGCATTCAGCATATGGCGAATATCATCACTGTCGAGGAGATTAGTAAGGCGAGTTCTGCCTTTAGCAAGAGCAGCAAGTAAAAGAGCTCGATTAGAAACGCTTTTAGAGCCAGGAAGGTTCACTTCCCCTTGAATTTTATTGATAGGTTGTAACGTTAGGCTTTCCATTAAAAGTTGATAATCCTTTGTGCCCTCAACATACGATTTTTTATGAGGGCTAAACAATTCTTCGTGAATTCAGACTACCCAAAAAAACACGACAAAACCAGAGTAAATCGGCGCTAATTTATGAATATCCTCAAGCAGCCTAAAGATACAGAATTAAAGGCATTGCCAGCGATGTAAATAAGAGCGAAAGAAGCACGGCGAAACAGCAAACTATTTCGACTTGATTTGACAATAAGCCAGCCCGACTGTACATGCTTGATTAGGCTTCGTTAGGCTAAAACAACCTAGGGTTAATAAGTGATATCAACCCTGACTCCATCATCAAAATATAAAATACGAACTTCATCCCCTCGACTAAATAACATATTTTTATCAACATCTTGGATGACATTAATTAGCTTATCACCCTTCACTTTGATGAGTAGCTCAACTAACTTATATTCAACCGTGTATTGGTAATTACTTTGGTTTTGAGCAACTGCGGCACCTGCAAGCGCACCCACTGCCGTCGCGACTTCTCTTCCCGTACCGCCACCAAATTGATTACCGACTAAACCACCGATAGTGGCACCAAGTAGTGTCTTCCAACCGTTACTTTTCGATTGAACAACCTCTTGTTGAGTAATATAACGGACAGAGTCAATCTTCCCGTAAACTACTTCATTAACTGGCTTGGCAACATTTCTTTCATAGGCTGCGTTGGCGACAAGTGGTAAAAACAGTATGATCCCAAGCCATACTTTTACGATATTTCTTAACCAGGTCATCATAAACTCCTCTGACTCCAATGTTGGTAACGACTTCTTATGGCTATTTATTTAACTGAACTCGATGAAACGTTCAACTTCCCCTCACCCTATAAAGCACTCAGCGACCCCAATGGTTTGCTGGCTTTTGGTGGTGACTTAAACCCCATGAGAATCCTCAATGGTTACTATCAAGGCATTTTCCCTTGGTATGGTCCTGGTGAACCTATTTTATGGTGGAGCCCTTCTCCGCGCGCCGTGTTTGACCCATTGCAGTTTAAGCCATCTAAAAGTCTCAAAAAGTTTCAGCGTAAACATAACTATAAAGTAACACTCAATTTCGCGACAGAAGAAGTGATTAGACTATGTTCTTCAACACGCCCTGCAGAGGAAACATGGCTCAACGAGGAAATGCAAACTTCCTACATTGAGTTAGCCAAACTTGGTCACTGTCACTCTGTAGAAGTATGGCATGACAACAACCTGATTGGCGGACTATATGGCATTTGCGTGGGCCAACTTTTTTGCGGGGAGTCGATGTTTAGCCTAAAAGATAACGCATCCAAAATTGCATTGTGGTACTTATGCAACCATTTGGCGTCAAAGCAAGGTCAATTAATCGATTGCCAAGTTATGAATTCTCACTTGGCATCACTTGGCGCATTTGAACTTGAGCGTGACGAATTTATGCAAAAACTACTATCTTTAAGAGAAAAGCAAACACTATTTGATGCCTATCAGCCCCAAGTTTTGCAGGATTCAGTATGAGTACGGATATACAACATATTCGAATAGGGTTGACGAATAATCACCCTTGTAGTTATTTGCCTGAACGGCAAGAGCGGGTTGCGGTGGCGCTTGATGAAAGGCTGCATACTGAAGAAAATTACCAGTTGCTCATGGCTAACGGTTTTCGTCGTAGCGGAGATACCATATATAAACCGCATTGCGAGCATTGCACCGCTTGCCAGCCAATTCGAGTCTCGATTCCAGACGTTAGATTATCAAAAAGTCAGAAGAGGCTGCTTAATAAAGCACAGTCTTTACGCTGGGAAATGAAACCTGAAATGGATGAGGAATGGTTTGAGCTTTACAGTCGGTACATCTGCAAACGGCATAGAAACGGCACTATGTACCCACCAAAGCGTGATGAGTTTGCTCGATTTGCTCAAACCAGCTGGCTGACAACGTCGTTTTTACACATTTACGATGAATCAGATCAATTGCTCGCCATTGCAGTGACAGATTTGATGCCACAATGCTCGAGTGCTTTTTATACTTTTTTTGACCCTGACTACGAGTTATCTCTTGGCACGTTAGCAGTGCTTTATCAAATTAAATACTGCCAAGAAAACAAACAACAGTGGCTATATTTGGGATATCAGATTGATGAGTGCCCAGCAATGAGCTACAAAACACGCTTTCAACGCCACCAAAGGCTAGTAAATCAGCGTTGGCGAGGGTAGAATACGCCTCAACTTTACATAATTACTATTTAGCGGCAGAATATAGCCCGCTAATATTGCCTAATTTCTAAAGAGGATTAAATGGCTAAAGAAGACGTAATCGAGATGCAAGGCACTGTCCTTGACACTCTACCAAACACTATGTTCCGTGTTGAACTTGAAAACGGTCACGTTGTGACTGCTCACATCTCTGGCAAGATGCGTAAGAACTACATCCGTATCCTAACGGGTGACAAAGTAACTGTAGAGATGACTCCATACGACCTGTCAAAAGGCCGCATCGTCTTCCGCGCTCGTTAATCTCTGATTTTCGGATGCAATAAAAAACGGAGCAAGCTGCTCCGTTTTTTATTGCACAATTTTTTCCGATTTAGTTCAGATAAAAAAAAGCGTACGATCTTCTCGTACGCTTTTGCGTTTGTTACCGACTAACGATTAATGCATCGCTGTCTCTGTCTCACTTAAGTATTCAAACTCAAGCGTATCGTTGACCAGCGTTACCTTCACTGTACCGCCGTCAACTAAAGATCCAAACAACAGTTCGTTAGCCAAAGGCTTCTTAAGCTGTTCTTGGATAACACGCCCCATTGGGCGAGCCCCCATAGCTTTGTCATAACCTTTATGTGCTAACCAATGGCGAGCGTCTTGCGATACTTCCATTGAAACGCCTCTCGCATCAAGTTGCACTTGCAGTTCAACAATGAACTTATCAACCACTTGATGGATAACGCTTTCATCAAGGCTGTTAAACCAGATGATGTTATCAAGACGGTTACGGAACTCAGGAGTAAACACCTTCTTAATTTCCGCCATTGCATCATGACTGTTGTCTTGTTGAATCAAACCAATTGATTTCTTCTCGGTTTCCGCCACTCCTGCGTTAGTTGTCATAACAAGAATGACATTACGGAAGTCTGCTTTGCGACCATTGTTGTCCGTTAGCGTACCGTTATCCATGACTTGCAACAACAGGTTAAAGATATCAGGGTGCGCTTTTTCAATCTCATCAAGTAATACGACTGAATGTGGGTGCTTAATAACAGCATCAGTTAGCAAACCACCTTGGTCATAACCGACATAACCAGGAGGCGCACCAATTAAGCGACTTACGGAGTGACGCTCACCATACTCAGACATATCAAAACGAAGTAGCTCGATACCTAGAAGCTTAGATAACTGCACCGTCACCTCTGTTTTACCAACCCCTGTTGGGCCTGCAAACAAGAATGAACCAACAGGTTTGTTGTCTACACCTAAACCTGCACGTGTCAGCTTGATCGCCTCGGATAATGCATCAATCGCATTATCTTGACCGAATACCAACATCTTCATTTTGCTATCTAAGTTTTTCAAAATGTCTTTATCTGAAGAAGAAACCGACTTCTCTGGAATTCGCGCCATTTTGGCAACCATTGATTCGATATCAGCCACTCCGACCGTTTTTTTACGACGGCTTGCAGGAGCAAGACGACTACGAGCACCAGCTTCATCAATGACATCAATGGCCTTATCTGGTAGATGGCGTTCATTAATGTATTTAGCCGACAGTTCTACCGCGGCACGCAGTGCTTTATTGGTATAACGTACTTCATGGTGAGCTTCGTACTTCGGCTTCAAGCCCATCAAGATTTTAGTTGTATCATCCAATGAGGGCTCTACAACGTCTATCTTTTGGAAACGGCGAGACAGCGCACGCTCTTTCTCGAAAATGTTGCTGTATTCTTGGTATGTCGTCGAACCAATACAACGCAACTTACCACTACTTAAAAGAGGCTTAATAAGATTTGCTGCATCGACTTGACCACCAGATGCCGCGCCTGCACCGATGATGGTATGTATTTCATCGATGAACAAAATGGCATCTTCTTCTTTTTCAAGTTGTTTCAAAATCGCCTTGAAGCGCTTTTCAAAATCACCGCGATATTTGGTACCAGCGAGCAAAGAGCCAATATCTAGTGAATAAATCACGCTGTTTTGAATGACCTCAGGGACCTGCCCTTCAACAATTCTCCATGCAAGACCTTCCGCAATGGCTGTTTTACCAACCCCTGCCTCACCCACTAGTAGGGGATTATTCTTGCGGCGTCGACAAAGTACCTGAATAGTGCGCTCTAACTCTTTATCACGTCCAATGAGTGGGTCGATGTTTCCATCTTTAGCGACTTGATTAAGATTCGTCGCAAAGCTTTCTAGGCGTTCTTCAGAATTAGGCTCTTCAACACTTTCTGAGCTAAACGAGTCTGATGATGAATCCTCACCTGCACCTGATGCTTTAGTAATACCGTGGGAGATGAAATTAACAATATCTAATCGGGAGATGTCATTTTTCTTCAGTAGGTAAGCGGCATGCGACTCTTGCTCACTGAAGATAGCAACAAGCACGTTGGCGCCTGTTACTTCATTACGACCAGACGACTGTACATGAAAGACGGCGCGTTGTAGTACACGTTGAAAACTCAAAGTCGGCTGCGTTTCACGCGTCTCATCACTATCTGGGATAAGAGGCGTAGTTTGATCGATGAAAATATCGAGTTCGTTGCGTAAAGCGTCAAGATCCGCCTTACAAGCTAGAAGGGCTTCCTTAGCTGCATCATTTTCCAACAATGCAAGTAGGAGGTGTTCGACAGTCATAAACTCGTGGCGTTTGTCGCGCGCCCGAGCAAATGCACCGTTAAGGCTTGACTCTAGTTCTTTATTTAGCATAAGTACCTCCCGAAAAAACAACTGGGGTTGTTCGAGCAAGTCTTCTTTGTTTACGCTTGCTCCATAGTGCAAAGTAGCGGATGTTCATTTTCCCTTGCGTACATCGTAACTTGCGCTACTTTTGTTTCGGCAATTTCTGCGCTGTATGTGCCGCAGATTGCCTTTCCTTCATAGTGGACCTGAAGCATGATTTGAGTTGCTTTATCAATATCATGTGAGAAAAATCGCTCAAGCACCTCTATGACGAAATCCATAGGTGTATAGTCATCATTATTGAGTACGACATTGTACAGCTTAGGTGGCTGGACTTTCGTACTTTCTCGCTCCAGAAGATCAGAGTCCGGAGTGACCCATTCAAAATTTTTACTCATGGCAATCTAAAGATATCGTATCAAAGGGTTGATGTTTTCGACCTATAAAAACAATCTACCACAAGCGTGCAGCGCGGTGTAGTGAGTTATGGCACCGAATTCGATCTTTGATCGATAAAAGTTGCTACCTAATATAGAGACTAATGCACGTCTTGATACGGCGCAAATAAAAGATGCTTGTCGATAAGTTACACATTTTTTCTTATAAAAGAACTTTCTATTTATTGCTTTCGGACTATTGCAAACCACCCCATCATCTTCTATCTGGATCACACTTCCTCATTGAGAATACGGTAATTATCACGAAAACTTCATTTTTTATTCAGTTAGAGGATTCTTCTCCCATAAGCAACACGGACAGTATGGCTTTTTAAGTATGAGCCACTTCATAGGCAAATTGACTAAACTTCTGCGTATATACGAAAAACTGTTTGCAAATTTGTTAATCTCAAAAGTGATTTGTTTTCAATTATGTTTCTGTTTGTTGCTCACTGCTATTGACTGTCGAAATTCATTGACTACAGTGGAAAGTGTCGATGCATAAATCATCATTTTGAAACCTCTCTTCTTTAAGTGGTTTTTTGATGAATGTGACTTATCATTGATTTGACGTTTGTTGGCATTCGCTGACAATGGTAGTACCAAGTTAAAGGTATAACTTGGTTGCAGTAACAACATCAGTAAAAAATGCATGAGGGATGTAAAGCATGGCTACAGGTACAGTAAAGTGGTTTAACAATGCCAAAGGATTTGGGTTTATTTGTTCAGATGAAGAAGAGGGAGATATCTTTGCCCACTACTCAACTATCCAGATGGACGGTTATCGTACACTGAAAGCAGGCCAACAAGTCTCTTACGAGATTGAAAAAGGTCCCAAAGGCTGTCACGCGAGTAGCGTCGTGCCTCTTGAAGGCCAAGCCAAATAATTAGAGCGCTGTCGAAATATAAAAATATTGCTCTCGAAACGCCACGTTGATGTTTTGAAGAGAAAAATAAACCCGCCAAGATAGCGGGTTTCTTACTATTTAGAGCACGTGTTACAAAAGGAACACTTACAACGCACTTACAGGATAGGAAACACGCCGAAAACGACGTGTTTTTACACTAACTTACTTGTTAATGATTGCGTTAAAGGTTTCGCTTGGACGCATCAATTTAGAAACCAATGCATCGTCTAGTAAGTAGTAACCTCCTAGCTCACCTTTCACGCCTTGCGCATTATTTAGCTCAGCAACGATCGTTTCTTCCTGCTCTGACAGCGCTTTTGCAATTGGTGCAAATTCAGCAGCAAGATCCGCATCATCCGTTTGCTCTGAAAGCGCTTTCGCCCAGTAAAGTGCAAGATAGAAGTGGCTTCCACGGTTATCTAGCTCACCCACTTTACGTGACGGAGATTTGTTGGTGTCTAAAAACTCACCGGTCGCTTTATCTAGTGTATCTGCGAGAACCTGAGCCTTAGGATTGTTTGTCGCTACACTTAAATGCTCTAACGAAGCTGCAAGCGCTAGGAACTCGCCCAAAGAATCCCAACGAAGGTGATTCTCTTTTTCTACTTGTTGAACGTGCTTAGGAGCAGAACCACCAGCGCCTGTTTCAAATAGACCACCACCATTCATCAATGGAACAATAGATAGCATCTTAGCAGACGTACCTAACTCGAGAATTGGGAACAAGTCTGTTAGGTAGTCACGAAGAACATTACCTGTAACAGAGATAGTATCTAGGCCCGCTTTCATACGCTCTAGTGAGTACTTACAAGCTTCAACAGGAGATAGGATCTTAATCTCTAGACCGTCAGTATCGTGATCTGGTAGGTAGGCGTTTACTTTCTTGATGAGCTCAGCATCGTGCGCGCGGTTTTCATCTAGCCAGAATACAGCTGGAACACCTGTTGCACGTGCGCGAGTCACTGCTAGTTTAACCCAATCTTGGATTGGTGCGTCTTTAACCTGACACATACGGAAGATATCACCTTCTTCAACCGCTTGCTCTAACAGTACGTTACCTGAAGCATCAACAACGCGAACAGTACCCGCAGCGTCTAGAATGAATGTCTTGTCGTGAGAACCATACTCTTCAGCTTTCTGAGCCATTAGACCAACGTTAGGTACGCTACCCATAGTGGTTGGATCAAATGCGCCGTGCTCTTTACAGAAATCAATAACCGCTTGGTAAATACCTGCGTAGCTACGATCTGGAATCATCGCTTTGGTGTCTTTTTGTTTACCATCTGGTCCCCACATTTGACCCGAAGAGCGAAGCATTGCTGGCATAGAAGCATCTACAATAATGTCACTTGGTACATGTAAGTTTGTGATACCACGATCAGAGTCAACCATCGCAAGTTCTGGTTGAGTTTGGTAAACCGCTTGAATGGCCGCTTCAATTTCTGCTTTTTGCGCTTCAGGTAGAGACTCAATTTTTGAGTAAACATCACCGATGCCATTGTTTACATCAACACCTAGCTCTTCAAACAGCTTACCGTACTTATCGAAAACGTCTTTGTAGTAAACTTTTACTGCATGGCCGAAAATGACAGGGTCAGACACTTTCATCATCGTCGCTTTCATATGAAGAGACAGCAGCACGTCTTGTGCTTTCGCTTCAGCAATCTCTTTCTCGAAAAATTCAACCAACGCCTTCTTCTTCATTACTGAAGTATCAATGACTTCTTTATCTAGTAATGGGAACGCAGACTTAAGCTCTTTAACTGTACCATCATTACCGACAAACTCGATTTTGACCTCTGTTGCACCAGAGATAGTTGTAGACTTTTCGCTACCAAAGAAGTCATTGTCTGACATGCTCGCAACATGGGACTTAGATTCTGCTGACCATGCACCCATTGAGTGTGGGTTTTTCTTCGCGTAGTTCTTAACCGAAGTCGGAGCACGACGGTCTGAGTTACCTTCACGAAGTACTGGGTTAACCGCACTACCTTTGATTTTGTCGTAAGCCGCTTTAATCGCTTTCTCTTCGTAAGTGCTCGGCTCTTCTGGGTAGTTTGGTAAATCGTAACCTTTCGCCTGAAGCTCTTTAATCGCCGCTTTAAGCTGAGGAACTGAAGCTGAAATGTTAGGTAGCTTGATGATATTTGCTTCTGGAGTTTGAGCTAGTTCACCAAGCTCAGTCAACGCATCGCCAATGCGCTGTTCTTCTTTTAGATGCTCTGGGAAGTTAGCGATAATTCGACCTGCTAGTGAAATATCACGAGTATCTACATTGATGCCAGACGATGCTGTGAATGATTGAATGATTGGTAGTAATGAATAAGTTGCTAGCGCCGGCGCTTCATCAGTGATGGTGTAGATAATTGTAGGTTTTTCTGTAGGCATGAAATTTCCCTATTTTTTAATCAACTTGTTGGCTGATCAACTCAGCGTCTGAGTTGGTTTAATTGACGCATTGCTGCGCGTTAGCAGTACATGTCTCCTCACTAACGCCACATGCGGTTCGCACTCTTTGTTGTAGTTTGAAGCTCTAAGCTCTGAATCCATGAGTGCACTGATATAATTAAACAAATAACACGAATTAGTCTATCATTCTGTGCGCGTTTGTTAGTTTTAGGCGCGCAAATCATATCCGATCATGAGAAAACTTAAAACTTTCAAACACAGTTCATTTACATTTTTGCAGGGTAGTTAACATGTCATCTCGTACAGGTCAGGAAAAAGGTCGCAGTCGTAACCAGTCTAAAACGGGCCATTTTAAACACTCAGGAGCTCGCAATGGCTCGAAGACTCGTACTCAGCAAGACCGCCGCCCTAATCTCCCAACAAAGAGCCAAAAGCCAAAAGTGCCCCCTAAAGATCGTAAAGTCATTATTTTCAATAAGCCTTACGATACGCTCAGTCAATTTACCGATGGCGATGGTCGCAAAACGTTAGCGGACTATATCCCGATCAAAAATGTCTATGCGGCTGGCCGATTGGACCGAGACAGCGAAGGTTTAATGGTACTCACTAACGATGGCATCTTGCAGGCGAAGCTAACGCAGCCAAAGTCAAAATCGCCGAAGACTTATTGGGTTCAAGTCGATGGCGCTCCTCAGGAGCAAGATCTTGAAAAATTGAGAAAGGGAGTAGAGCTAAAAGATGGTATGACTCTACCAGCCGAAGTTGAAGTTATTCCAGAACCACAAGTCTGGGACAGAACGCCTCCTGTTCGTTTTCGAGCAAATATCCCTACCACTTGGTTAGCCATTACCATTATTGAAGGAAGAAATCGTCAGGTGCGTCGCATGACTGCGCACATCGGCTTCCCTACCTTGCGCCTCATTCGTCATTCGATGGGTGATATCGTCCTTAACGACCTAATGCCTGGTGAATGGAGAGAAATCTCTCTCTAATAAGCAGAAAAGATAAAAGCAGGCTTAAAGCCTGCTTTTTAGATTCGTACTTTTTCAGTTAAGCCCTATCTAATGAACTAAGGGATTACTGCTCAGCAAGCCAGTTTTTAAAGGCCTCTTTTTCCGCCGGAGACGCTTTCTGGTACATCGTCTTTAATACATCAACCATTGGGCTGTCGTTCGATGCGGCTGTTGAACGGGTATCACTAGTCTCAACTCGAGGCTCGATATCACTTACTGATTGTTGATGCTGATTCACAGTTACATAGCTAACAGCAACACTCGCAATACCGCCAGCAATGTTGTAGTTACGAGTTTCTTGAGGGTAATTACGACCAATTTGAACACCATCTGACTCTAATACATCTTCGACCAAAGCAATAGGTTGGCCTTTGGTATCCAGTAATTGCCAATCTAGAGGCGAGATGTTGTTTTGCGCTTGGCGAAGAGTTTTAAACTCTGGCAGTTCAAACGTTAGCTTTTCGTTTTCAGCATCAAATTTAGCAACGATTACATCACTGTAAACCGTCTTAAGGTTTTCGTTAATTTCGAATGTAGGTTGATATTTGAAGACAATTTGATTCGTTCCGTCAGGTAGTTCGATTGTCTTCTCACTAGAAAAAAGACCACCTTCTAGATCTGGCTTCTCCATGTTGACGGCCAATAACTTTACGTCTTCTGGAACCACTAAAGTCGTTGCAGCGTAGAGGTTTGTACTGGCAAAAATAGACAGTGCCATTGCCACTTTTAATGATAACTGCATAGAATTTTTCATCCTTATCTTCATAGTAAAAGACCCAGCATATAGCTGGGTCTTACAATATCAAACTGGGTATTGATTACCAGTAGAAACGAGCACCAACACCGAAGTTAGTTGCGTCGTCTGTGTCTTTGTTGTCGAAGTCAGTACCTTCGAAAGTGTAACCCGCTTCTGCGAATACACGTGCCCATTTAGAGAACTTGTATTCAACACCAGCGTAGAACCAAGAAGAGTCTGCGTCTACTTTACCTGCTTCGTCAGTAGACTGAGCTAGGTACTCGTAACCAGAGTATAGAGTTGTTTTAGGAGCGACAGCGAACATACCAGCTACAACGATGTAGTGTGAATCAACTGTTGATTTACCTAGCTTATCTTCGTTTTCGTTGTAGTAGTACGTAGCACCTAGAGTGTGCTCGTTTAGTGCGTACTCAGCAGTTACTTCAAAAGATAGGTTTTCGTTATCAGTACGCTCTGTGTGAGAAACTGTTTGCTCTACACCATTAAGAACTAGTTTTTTCTCTTTAGTTACGTTGATGTCGTTGTTCGCAGTAAGTACACCAGCGTGTAGAGATAGGTCGTTGAAAGATTTACCAACGAATACTTCTAGTACTTCTTCGTTAGAATCTTTTTCGCCTAGCGCGTAACCAGCTTTTAGCCAGAACGCGTCATTTTCGTAAGCGTATTTGATTTGAGAATCGTTGTTCCAAGCGTGACCGTATGCAGTTTCCGCTGCATTACCACCGAAGAAGTAAGAGTAATCTGCGAAGTATACGTCATCAGCCCAAGTACCTTCTTTACCGAAGCGAAGAGTACCCATATCACCCATATCAAAACCGATGATGTGGCGACGTACGTATACAGAGTCATCTGTACGCTCGCTTGAATCAGCACCTGCGTCGTAGTTGTCACCTAGAGCAACACCGATTTCAACTTCACCCAGAACTTTTAGGCTTTCGTCAACAACGTAAACCGCGTTCACACCAGTACGAGAAGAGCTAGTGTTTAGCTCTGCTGTGTGATCAGTTTTTTCTGTGAATAGAAGAGTTGGACGTAGCTGACCGTAGAAATCTACAGAACCTTCTTCAGATTTGAATACTTCAGCTGCGTTCACTGAAGTTGCAGACGCAACTACAGCTAGTGCTAATAGAGTTTTTTTCATAATTAATCCACTGCCTTTTCTTAGTTCGGGATATCCTTGTCCGGTTCCCTTTTTTTATATGTTTGAGGTAAAGCGTTAACAAAACGTTATACAGCACCTCCTCAAAATCTGGAGCTAAGAGTGCAAAAGATTATTCTGGCTGTCAAATTTTCTAAATACCAATGTAAAAAAAACAAAATACCATTATAAAACAATAACTTGATAGGTTTACCTTTATTTATTCGACGAACATCTAACCAATCTCCATTATTATTTGTAATTTACAAAATTATTAACAAATGGTTTTTTAATCCAATAAGTAAATTTAAAAAAACAAAAAAAAGAATAAAAACCCACAAATCAGACCAAGTTGGAGTTTTATATTTTTCATATAATGAAATTAATTTCATTAAGATAAGGTTCAATATTTTTTTGTGAAGGAGATCTACATTCCTTATAAAAGCATTCCGTTTTGTGAACTACTGTACAACTAGTGATGTGTGCTACTATTCGCCTCCAACGCATTTGAGGCCCGTATGCTGACCAGTAACATTCAAAAATCGATTCGTAATAGCTATCAAAACCTTCAAGATCAACTTGATAACTTTGTGCCTAGAAGAGCACAAAACTACCTTGTTGCAGAGATTGCAAAAACGCTGTGCGGTCAGTATCACAAATCTAACCGAATACTCGTTGCAGAAGCAGGGACTGGAATTGGTAAATCGCTCTCCTATCTAATGGCGACCATTCCCGTGGCTGTACATAACAATAGAAAAGTGGTTATCTCAACGGCGACCGTCGCTCTGCAAGAGCAGCTCATAAACAAAGACCTCCCTCTTTTTCGTCGGATTACCGACCGAGAGTTTTCTTTTATTTTGGCAAAAGGCCGTCAACGCTATTGTTGTGCAGAAAAGCTCGCTACTGCTAGCGGTGCTGATGGTGGCCAGTTAGCCATGTTTGAAACCAAACCTAAGCAAAAAGATATAGAGCTGTTAGAAACAATGCATCGCTCTCTT
Organism: Vibrio sp. 2132-1; assembly: GCF_033344315.1. NCBI lineage: Bacteria > Pseudomonadati > Pseudomonadota > Gammaproteobacteria > Vibrionales > Vibrionaceae > Vibrio > Vibrio sp. 2132-1. Next base: position 107,223 of record NZ_JAWPON010000013.1, read on the forward strand.
GCGCAAGGTAAATGGGACGGTGACCGTGATTCTTGGCCTAAACCCATCGACGATAAGCTTTGGCAACTGATTGTCAGTGATAAACACAGTTGCAATAACAGTTTACCAGGCCACCGCGGCTGCCCATTCCAAAAAGCGCGCTCAGAGTTGGATAAAAACGATGTCATCATTGCTAACCACTCTCTCGTCATGGCAGACGCAGATTTAGGTGGCGGCGTGATTTTACCTGAGCCAGAAAATACGATATACGTCTTCGACGAGGCACATCACTTACCTCACGTCGCTCGTGACCATGCTTCAGCATCTGCGAGTTTAAAAGGTGCGGCAGCATGGCTTGAGAAGTTAAATCAGTCGATTAGTAAGTTTTCATCACTCGCAGACGAGAAACGCGTAGCTCGATTTCGCAACGACCTTCAAGACGCGGTTCAGAACTTGATACCGGCACTGACTCAATTGCCCAAACAGTTCGACCCGGCTCAATTTGAAGAGGGTATCTACCGCTTCGAACACGGTGAACTACCAGAATGGCTAGAGAACCAATCCAAAGAACTAAAACAGTTCAGTAAAAAAGCAAATCAGAGTGTGGCAAAAATTGCCGACCTTATTGCGGAAAGAGTAAAGGACGGGGAGCTTGCGACAAGGTTGGCTGAACCAGCGCTTGCAGAGCTCGGTTTCTACATTCAAAGGTTAGAAAACCTAGCGCAAGTATGGCATTTAATGGCTGAACCAACTCGTGAAAAAGGTGCGCCTTTAGCTCGCTGGTTAGAAACCCACCCCGATCGCGAGGGTGATTTCATTGTGAGTGTTTCGCCACTTGAAATTGGATGGCAACTCGACCAACAGATTTGGAGCAGATGTATTGGCGCCATTTTGGTTTCCGCAACGATGCGTGCATTAAACTCTTTCCATTACTTTTGCCATCAGGTTGGTATTGATGGAAAACCAGAATCAGGTACTCAGTTTTTAGCGCTTGCGTCACCATTCGATTACCAAAACCAGGCAGAATTACTCATCCCTGCGATGAAATATGAACCACCAGCGCCTCAATTTACTGAATATCTTATTGAGATCTTGCCTAAGTACTTGGAAGACAAGAAAGCCAACTTAGTATTATTCTCATCCTATTGGCAGATGAACCAAGTCGCGAAGGCACTCTCTTCGGAGTTCATAAAAAAAGGCTGGGCGTTGCAAGTTCAAGGTGAAAGCTCACGTCAAGAAATTCTAAAAAAACATAAAAAGTTAATAGAATCAAATAAAACCAGCGTCTTATTTGGTACTGGCAGTTTCTCTGAGGGGCTAGACTTACCTGGCGAATTACTTGAAAACTTGGTGATTACAAAAATTCCATTTGGCGTTCCAACCTCCCCTGTTGAGCAGGCTCATTCCGAATACATTGAGAAAAAAGGAGGAAACCCGTTTATGCAAATAACTGTACCAGACGCAAGCAAAAAGCTGATCCAGAGCGTAGGTCGCTTACTGCGTAAAGAGAGAGATTCTGGTAGAGTAACGATTCTTGATCGACGCCTAGTCACTAAGCGATACGGACAAGCCTTAATCGACTCACTACCTCCATTTAAACGTAAAATAGAATATTAGAAGAATCACCATTTATGGAAATGATTGAGCCAACCATGCTGTTGGTGTTGGCGCTTGTCGCTTTTGTCGCAGGATTTATTGATGCAGTTGCCGGTGGTGGTGGCATGCTTACCGTACCTGCTCTACTTTCGCTAGGCTTGCCGCCTCATATTGCACTAGGCACCAATAAACTTGCCGCTACCTTTGCTTCTTCTACTGCGGCATTTACGTACTACAAAAAACGTCTATTCAAGCCTCAATGCTGGCGGCGTGCATTCGTGGCGACACTCTTCGGAGCGACATTAGGTACGCTATTTGTAGATGCGATTAGTACGGATTGGCTGGAAAAAGGATTGCCGCTTGTTATTTTGGCGGCAGCGTTGTATACCGTTTTTCATAAAACGCCCCACTCTGCTCATCAAAGTCCAATACCCGAGCCTTGCCCAAAACTTCATAAAAAACAGTACATGCAAGGCTTATCCATAGGATTCTACGACGGACTCGCAGGGCCTGGAACTGGGGCTTTTTGGACAGTAAGTTCAATGGCGCTGTACCGACTGAATATCTTGCTCGCCTCTGGCTTAGCAAAAGCAATGAACTTTACCAGTAACTTTACCTCTTTGATCACTTTTGCATTCCTCGGACACATCAACTGGGTGCTAGGCTTAACAATGGGAGTATGTTTAATGGCTGGTGCTTTTGTTGGCGCGCACTCCGCTATTAGATTTGGTTCTAAATTCATTCGTCCTGTATTTGTTACTGTCGTCAGCATACTAGCCATTAAATTGGCTTATGACGCATGGTTTGTAGGTTTGTCATGAACATTTCTCAACTCCAGGAAAATCTAGAACAAATGGCGAAGCAAGCCGCTGTTCTTGACCGTCAAAGAGGCGAACATCATGTTCCGCTTTTTGATGAGCGTTTATTTGGTTGCCGCTCTCGCTTACTTACTCCTTGCGTAAAAGAAGCAAAAGCCACGCTGGATGCGATTGTGCGTGAGCAAAATGAAGGTAAGCTCACCGCTTTGCGTGCTGAGTACCTCACTGAACGGTTAGTGGCGCAAATCGGTGCAATTCAACGCGAGATTTCTACCACTAAAATTCGTAAGAATGAAATCAAACATAGCAGCTATTTCCGCAAGCCTATCAACGTGCTTTATCAGGAACTCGCTCAACACCAAGAGTGGGCAAGACGCTTGCGCGAGATGGTGTTAGAAAAAGAACGTGCTGTCGAAAGCGCTCCGAGTTTTATGCGTGCCGACGCTCAAAAAGTATTACTAGCAACCGAGCAACGTTTAGCGCGTTGTGAAGCAGCACTTCTTAAGCTAGAGAACCAAATTACACATAGGGAAAAACATCAATAATGGCTGATCAACCAACCTCGCCTTTAGATGACGCACCTGAAGAGATCAAACTGGCTGTCGATTTAATCTATTTGCTTGAGAGCAATGAGATAGATCCAGAAGTTGCGCTTAACGCTTTAAAGATCGTGCAAAACGACTTAGAAAACAAATTAAAAGCAAAGTAGCTCAGAGCGTTTCAATCCTTTCACCGAGACTCATTTTCAGTGCTCTTACACAATGATACTATTCATAAAAAAGTACGCCCCCAAAAGGATAAATAATGAAAGTAATCAGCTTTAACATCAATGGACTACGTGCGCGACTGCACCAACTCCAAGCGCTAATCGACAAACACCAACCTGATGTGATTGGTCTTCAGGAAATTAAAGTTCACGATGAAGCATTCCCGATTGAAGCTGTCGAAGCCATGGGCTACAAAGTGTATTTCCATGGTCAAAAAGCACATTACGGCGTAGCAATGCTTTGTAAGCAAGAGCCTCTACACGTTCAAAAAGGGTTCCCGACGGATAACGAGGAACATCAAAAGCGCATGATCATGGCAACGTTTTTAAATGAAAACGGCGAAAAGGTCACTGTGCTAAACGGCTATTTCCCTCAAGGGGATAACATCAGCCACGAAACCAAATTCCCATACAAGCGCCAATTCTATAAAGATCTGATGACCTACCTAAACGATCATCACAATAACGACGAGCAATTGATTGTTATGGGTGACATCAACATCAGCCCTATTGATGCAGATATCGGTATCGGCGAACCAAACCGTAAACGTTGGCTAAAAACAGGTAAATGTTCATTCCAACCTGAAGAGCGCGAATGGTTGAAAACCTTACTAGACTGGGGCTTTGTGGACACCTTCCGTAAGCTATACCCAGAGGTGAACGATCAATTTTCGTGGTTTGACTACCGTTCTCGCGGTTTTGATGATAACCGTGGCCTACGAATTGATGTCATTTTGGCAACCCCTTCTCTAGCGGAAAAGTGTATTGAATCTGGTATCGACTATGAGCTTCGTGGTATCGAGAAGCCTTCAGATCACGCACCAATCTGGTCAACATTTAAGTAATATATTGCAAAGCTATAAGCGAGACTCAACGCTAAGCTTAGTCCAATAAAAAGGGAGACTCTGTCTCCCTTTTCATACAAATTACCAGTTAATCACTGATTCAGCGGCCAAACCGTTTGACCATCAATAGTTATCGGTGTTTGAGCAAATTCGTTCAGACAGTAGCCTGTATTACTACTTGCAAAGTAAGTGAGCGGCATCGGCGGTAGATTCAGCGCCACAACCTGCTGTTTCGCTTTTTCTGTGAACGAGAACCCCCACATATCGAGATAGTTAGTCATATCTCGCTGAGAGATGTAGCTCAGAGCAATAAGCAACCAGTCGTTGTTCGAGATGCTATTTGCTTCTTCCCGAGAGTAGTTGGCAAAACCAATGCTCAATCGTCTCTCATCCCAAAGCGCGTCGTCCGATTTTAAGCGGTTAAACTCACGTTCAATCAGGTGCAAGCGCGCCAATAAATGCCAACCATTTTTAAGCACACCTTCATGCTGCGCCGCCATCATCATTTGAATGTAAACACGAGCGCCCCAACTCCAACTGGTTTGATTTTGCGCAGCCATGTATGCGTTTGGATCCGCTTGAGTTCGGCTAGCTTGCAATAATTCAAACTGGCCTTTGAAATCCAAGCTTTGGCAAGTTGAAACTTTTCCCGTATTCTGGAAGAAACGAGACTTACTGTAATACGAGTAGTAATTGGTCGTTGAATGCCCTTCCCAGCCTGAAAATCGGAATCGACCTTTTTCTAAACCATGACCAAGCTCATGTAAATCACCGTGACCGAGTGGGCTGAATGACCAGTAAGCATCGTAAGGGTTACCCGAACAACCATAACCACACGTCGCTTGGTCAGCGTTCATGTGCTTCACTGTATCAATATTGGCGATTTCCCAACCTTGGTTTTGGGCGTATTGAATAATTTCAGGCACTTCATCTATGCCCGGCCCTTGGAAACCTGCCAGCACATGCGGGTAGTTGTGAACATATTCTTCTGTTGCAAGCGCCATTTCCGAAGGGGTAGACCACATTTCATCGTTGACCGACTCCAACATTTTGTCGCGCTTTGAGTGTACTTCAAACCCAGGAGTGATCAGCTCAGCCCAATCGAATAAATTGGCTTCTAACTGTTGAATAAAAGCGTCGTTGTCCTTCTCACTTCTCCAAACTGGATGCTGTGCCACATGATTAAATTTCAGTTCAACCGGAACATCATTTTTGTCAAAGTGAACCTGTACTGGGCCGCCATAAGGAGAAGTCAGCGTGATGGTTTCACCCGCTTTGACTTCGTAAGCAAATGAAGTCAGCAGTTTTGGTCGCGTGTATCCATCTTCGCTGAACTCATGAGTTGCACCACTTCTTAAAGTGTTGATGACAATCTTAGTCGCCACATCATTGCTGTCATTACGTTTAACCGTAAAAGTTTCCCCAGGAAGCGCATACACACCAGCCGAACGGAAGTTACGCTTTGATTCCATATTAATCGTTGCACTGATTCTCTTTATTTCAGGGCTAAACTCACTACGGCTGAAGTTCCCCATATTTGGTTGTTTTGGGTTCACGCTTCGGCTGTTGTATTGCACGTAATCGGCAAAGTACGACTTTAGGAATTCGGTCGTTTGGGTTGACTGTTTGTCCATCGGGAAGACAACCGTTTGACGATAATGATCAGCCAGCAATACCATGAGTTTTTCGTATTGGTAGCCGTTTTGATTAAACAAATCTACTTTTTGTTCATCAAGCTTTTGCAACCAATGGCGAATGCTGTTTGCCCCTGCATAAAATTGACTGTCCATATTCGCAGTGTCAGGGCAGGATTTGTCATCACACTTTGACAAGTCAACGTTGAAATTTTGAGATTCAAAACGAGACAACAGCGCTTGTTGTGTGATGACAGAGTCCGGCACAACGTTCATCAACGATGAAGGATCCCAGTCGACCAAGCCTAACTTACGCCAATAGTTATCTCCCACATAATCAACATGGAATCTTCCCAAAATGTCTTGGCCAAGATCAGTTAGTCCTCCATCCCAATGCAGGTATAGAACAGGAATTTGGGCTTGCTCAGCGTATTCCAAAGCTTCGAGTACTGGTTTGTTGGTATCTCCAGATTGCAGATGCTGTGACAAGATCAATAAGTTTGGAGTATTGGTTTGCAAGCAGCTAAGTAGCTTCGAACCATCGCATAGGTTGGCCTCGTTAAACGCCAACTCTTGTGAAACATTGTCTTTCAGCCAATTCCGAGTCGCTTGCTCATCCGGAAAGTAATAAGACTGATCCATTTGCGCGATGACGACGTTTGAAGTAACTCCGCCCGACAACCAAGTGACCAGGTTACTTAACCATTTCGTCATCGCTGCGTTGGAAGAGTCGGGAAAACGTTGTGCCGTTCTAAATGGGTTACTACCTAATAGTGCGTAACGTTGACCATTAGACTTTTCCCCGGCAACGCCAATTGACAGAGCTTGATCTTTGTAACCGCTTGCCATGGCCTTATTGGTCATCAAGATGGTGTCGTTGAAGCCATACTGAGGTGCCAAGATCGCGGCATCATGGGTTGGATCCCAATAAAGACCTGAAAGGTTTTTCGCAATTGCAGATTTGATCGTATTCGACTGCATCTTGTGAGCTTCTACAACCTGACGACTTTTACGAATGAATTCGCTCGGGTCAGAAACGAGCAGTGCATTACCAGTTTCAAGAGCTTGTTGAACTGGAGCTGGCGTTGGTTTTACTTGAGCATTAGGTTGTGATTCTCCCTCTCCCCCACCACATCCTGTGGCTAAGGCGGCAATGCCCAACGATAGAATTGTTTTTTTCATTTTTACTTACTAAACAATGAGTTTACCGAATGTTAATGTAAGTTGATGAATAATAAGAAAGAGTCTTTTACATCGACTGAAAAAATAGGAATGAAGATAACAAAATTATCAAAAGCAATAGCACCCACTCCGATGCTATTGCCTCTATTGATAATTAGCTTAAAGGACGCAGATAAGCTAAGAAACGCTTCTCTGCCACTTTGAAACACCACAAGATCATAAACGTCAGTGCCATGTAGAACAGCCCCGCCGTCAGGAAAGACTCAAATGGTGCATAGTAGCGCGAGTTAACTAGACGCGCAGCACCAGTTAAATCCATGATGGTAACGATGCCCGCGACTGCACTTCCGTGCAGCATAAATATGACCTCGTTTGAATAAGCTGGTAATGCTCGACGCAATGCACTCGGCAAGATAATACGTCTGTATGTCATAAACTTACTCATGCCATACGCTTTCGCAGCTTCCACCTCACCTTTCGGCAAACCATTAATCGCACCACGAATAATTTCTGCGGTGTAAGCCGATGTATTCAGAATAAAAGCGACCAAAGCACAGAACCAAGCGTTCTCCCATAAGGTATCTTTCACAGGGAAAAACTGATCCATGCCGTAGTAAATCAAATACAGCTGAACCAATAGCGGCGTTCCACGGAAAAAGTAAATGAATCCCCAAGAAGGTAAGCTTAGAGCGTAATTGGTACTATTGCGTGCCACGGCTAATGGGATAGAGACACACAAGCCAATAACCAACGCTAATCCCACTAACCAAACTGTTGTCCAAAGTCCCTGAAGATAAGTTGGAAAGCTTTCAATAATCAAAGAAAAGTCCATAACTTACCTCGCATGAATACTGAACTTACGCTCAACAAGCTTGAGTAGCCCGGTCGAAACGCTGGTAAAAAATAGAAAGATGAGCGCGACAGCCATGTAAAAGGTGAACGGCATTTTGGTCGTACCTGCTGCCAATGAGCTCATTCTCACCATGTCATCCAGACCAATAATGGAAACTAACGCAGTGGTCTTAAGTAACACTAACCAGTTATTACCAAATCCAGGTAATGCATGACGAATCATCTGAGGAAGCAAGATTCTTCTAAACGATAAAGCAGAGCTCATCCCATAAGCTTTCGCCGCTTCTAATTCACCCTTGTCCACCGCCATGATCGCTCCACGAAAAGTCTCCGCCATGTAGGCGCCAAAGATAAAACCAATCGTGAGTACACCAGCTATAAATGGGCTGACATCAATATAATCAGGTAAGTAAGACGTCCATTCATGGTTTGGATCACTCGAGGCAAACCACTCGTTGAGCGTTTCGTTGATGGAGTAAAGGCTGTTATTTAAAAGTATTTGTCCACCAAAGAAAATTAGCATCATCAGAACCAAATCTGGAATGCCGCGAATGACGGTGGTGTAAAGAGTGGCAATCGCCCTTGCCCATTTGTAAGGCGCTAACTTAGCTAATGCGCCAAGCATGCCTAAGACCATGGCGAGAATGAGTGAAAGCACTGCAACTTCTATTGTTACTAAAGCTCCTTTCAAAATCGAAGCTTCGTATCCTTGTAAATCTAGCATAGGTGAGTTCCTAATCCCTAAACTCAAAAAATCGACCGTTGACTACTTCTAGGAACAAGCCAACGGTCGCTTAATTACGGTTTATTCACCGTACACATCGTAGTTAAAGTATTTACCAGCAATTTCTTGGTAAACACCTTTCTCACGTAGTGAAATAATTGCTGCGTCGAGTTTCTTCGTTAGATCTTTGTCTTGTTTACGAACAGCGATACCCATACCTTCGCCAAACCATTTTGGATCGGTTAACGATGGTCCAACAAACTCATAAGCTTCGCCACCTGCTTTGTTGATCACACCCTCTTCTAGAGCAGAAGCATCACCTAAAACAGCAGCAATTCGACCATTTTCTAGATCAAGATACGCTTCATCAAAAGAGCCATAACGCACAATTTCAACATCATCGCCGTAGTTGTCAGTTAAGTACTTGTCATGTGTCGTCGCACGTTGCACGCCAATTTTGACATCTTTAAGATTATCAAAATCTAGACCCGCACCTTTCTTAGCGATAAATTTATTTGGAATTTGTGCGTACTTGCCAGTGAAATCGACTTTTTTCTTGCGCTCTTCAGTGATAGACATTGCTGCGATGATGGCATCGTACTTACGTGCAAGCAGAGAAGGAATAATACCATCCCAATCTTGAGCGACGATTTTGCACTTCACTTGCATCTCTTCACAGAGTGCATTTGCCATGTCTACGTCAAAGCCTTTTATTGAGCCATCAGTTTCTGTCCAGCTAAACGGAGGGTAAGCACCTTCGATACCAAAGCGAACTGTTTTCCATTCTTTCGCTTGGGCAACACCTGATACTGCCGTTGCAGCAATCGTTGCTGCTAATAACCACTTTTTCATTTCCATACTCCTGTGATTGCTATTTTATTTCGTTTTGTTTGTTGTGTTGGCTTAGGAGGCAATAGTCTGCCGCCTAACAAATATTAGTAAATGGATGAGATAAACTGCTGTAATCGTTCTGAATCCGGGTTTGTAAATAGCTTAGCTGGATTTCCCTGTTCTTCCACTAAGCCTTGATGTAAAAACATCACATGGTTTGATACGTCACGCGCAAACGCCATTTCGTGCGTGACCACCAGCATAGTTCGCCCTTCATCTGCCAAATCTCTCATTACCCCCAGAACTTCTCCTACAAGTTCTGGGTCAAGCGCAGAAGTTGGCTCGTCAAACAACATCACCTCTGGGTCAACTGCTAGCGCACGGGCAATAGCTGCACGTTGCTGCTGGCCGCCAGATAAGTGCCCAGGGTAATAATCCTTACGCTCATACAAGCCTACTTTCTTAAGCAAGACTTCTGCATTTTCAATCGCTTGAGCTTTTGGCACGCCTAAGACATGAACAGGCGCCTCAATCACGTTTTCTAGTACGGTTAGGTGAGACCAGAGGTTGAAACCTTGGAAAACCATTGCCAGGCGTGAGCGAATACGTTGGACTTGCTTTTCATTAGCAGGAACAGATTCACCTGCTCTGTTGTTCTTCATTTGGATTAATTCACCATTTACCCAAATTTCGCCCGCGGTAGGCGTTTCTAGCAAGTTGATACATCTGAGAAAGGTACTCTTACCTGAGCCGGAAGAGCCAATGATGGAGATAACATCTCCTTTGTGCGCGGCAAGTGAAATGCCTTTTAAAACTTCATTTTGTCCAAATGTTTTGTGCAGGTCTTTTATATCTAGCGCTGGTACATCATTCATGCGCCCTACTCCCTGTGTTTTTGTCACTGCAATTAAGGGACTCCGCCCTCTCTAATTTGGAACAAATTAGCACCGCCCTTTGAAACTTGCAACAAATTATTAACCTAAATAATTCGAATAGAAAGATACTATAGACAAATTAATATGCAATATATAGCAACATATTCTTCAAAAGTTGAATATTAAATATAAAAAAGCCCCTTTCAAAGGGGCTTAATTAATTTACAAAAGTGTTAAGACGCTACTTAACCAATACCATAAAATCAGATTTCTGAGCATTCGTATTGACCTTCTCAGAATCAACTTCACTGATCACAAGACCATCGTGATCCACTTTAAGATCGGTCACATCACCATGAGAGAAAAGAGAAACAAAGTCATAGCTATTTAGGTTTGCTTCAGCAGACTCCACGACAATAGATTGTGAGAAATCACTTTTAGAAGAAACTTTCAAATCTTGCTTCACACTGTCATCGAATGTGTAGTAGAACAACTCCGGAACAACGACATCACTCTCTAAAGTTGTAAATATCTTGTGTGTTACTCGGTGTAGTGTTCCAGAGTTAGACTCTGCACGATATGCAAGGCGGCTAAAGCCTTTATCTTGGTCAGTGAAAGCAAAACCAGTATCAATAGTTGAGCCTCTCACCACATGCGACGCAGGCAGAGCATTTAGGTTGTAGTAAGCGCTTGGATCAATTGAGATATCCCAATTTGCGTCCTGATACATCTTTTGGTTCAGCACTACCGTCCAACCATTGATAGGTTTTTCAGCTGCAACACTGTAAGTCCAAGTTTCCGTTTTTGGCTCAAGCGGGTGGTAGAACTTCGTCGTTGACATAGGTAGCTCTGCAACTTCGTAGTTGTAATCACCAACAAGTACACTGATGTCTAAAGTGTCATATTTAAAAAGTGTTGGGTTCAAGATTGGAGAAGAGCCATTCATGCCAACCAACGGCAATGGTGATTCACTCGACCAATCGCGAATACCATACTGGTGCAGTTCTGTTTTCGCTGCGTCTGCATATTGTAGCACGACTGTCGACTCCATCTTCGAACCAATTGCTCTTACATCCAAAGAATCAATAGAATAGGTAGGCTTAGACTCTTTCGCAATTTTAGATATGAAGTTGTACTCTAAGCCACCAGCCTCCGTTGCTTCATATTTAAGGTCAGTTCGGGTAGCCTTACGGAAGTTGCCATTTTTATTGCAAGCAGACACCGCCTCTCGATTCATTGAGAACGTTGAGTTTCTAAGGTTATTGTCCTTTAAAAAATCTCGACCGAAGCTGTTTGCCGTAAATACTGTTCCAGAAGCATCAAGCAACTGATAAGTAAAATAGCCGTCCTCAGGAATGTCTTCTAGAACAAATTTCAAAGTAGTGCCTGATGGGTAGATAAAGTCGCCTTGACGGACACCATTCTTGTCTGAATAGAAACCGACGACCTTACCTCCTGTTAGCTGTGCACTTACGGCTGGTTGATAGGTCAATACCTGCTCGATGCCGTTGCCATCTACTCTTCGGTCGTAAATAGTACAGCTGTCTTTTTGTGCATTTGTTTCACTAATGACATTTGGAGCTGCAAAAGTAAAAGTGAATGTAGTTCTTGGTGTGGAACCACCGCCACCGCCGCCACCGCCGCCGCAACCGACCATTAACCCTGAGATGATTGCCACTAGTGGCAGTACTTTAAGCTGTTTCATGTCTTTTTCCTAAACTGAGCGGCAATGATTAGCCAAAAAATTGTCTTTGCTCTGTCCAAAGCAAGAATAAAGCCAGCTTTATATAATCACCGTGAATATTGACATTTAATCTGCATCTCGTGCAAAAGGACAAAAAGTTCTAATTTTATGCAACTTGTGTAATGAAATTACACAAGATCTCCGCATCTCATTCGCATGCCAGAAACTTTCTGTAGTTTTATTTCACAACCATTCTTAAAGTGATCTAAATCAATCACCCTAAATGGCTATCTTGCTAGACTCCTGCCAAAAGATGAGGCTTTTTTTTGCGCCTCAACACAATAAGTTATTAGCTATGCTTAGGCACAGTGTCGACGTGTAACAAATCTAACAATAGCTAGCATAAGCGTGCCGCAGGATGCGGATTAACACAATTGAATGAAGAATTCATAACTTTTAAATATATGAGGAATCTATGTCAGACGCAGTTAACAAAACGCACTCTGATTCAGATATCGAGACCAAGAGCTACCGTGAGCTTCATCGTCCAGCATCTGAGTTCGCAAGCCGTTCAGACTACCTAGACCACGAACTACAAATTATGAAGCCACGTCGTTTTGGCTTGAACTTGCCAGGTCGTGACTTCCGCTTTGAGCTTGAAGACCTTGTTCCAGCACTTGCTGGTACTATCGGTATTATCGCAATGTACTCTGCGGTAATGATGTCTTGGGCTGAAGGTCTTACTGCAGCATGGGACCACGTAAACTTAGGCAAGGACTTTGCTATCGAAGTTGCGCGTGTAGAAATGCTCATCCCTGCACTTCTTTTCTGTGTACTTGCCTCTGGTTTTATTAACCCTAAAGCCAATCTAGCAGGCAACCACGGCCCAATGATCCCTCTTATTGGTACCATCGCTCTTGCTGGTGCTCACCCTCTTGCATTAGCAATTCTCATTGGTGTGTTTGGTTTGATTTTGAGCCTCTTAAAAGGTGGGTCAAAACTGGTTAACCTCACCTCTGAAGGTACGGCTGGTGGCCTTCTTATTTTCTTAGGTTTAACCGGAACCATGAGCCAAATTAACTCTATTCAAGCTTGGGCTGTTGGTTTGCAATCCGATACGGTTGCCGCTGGTAGCATGGGTTACATCGGTCTAATTGTTCTTGCGGTTACCATTGGCTTATACGCGTTCCTTGCTAAAGTGAACAAACGCTGGCTAGCGATCCCTGTTTGTGCCTTCACTGGGCTTGCAATCGCACTTGCTCTTGGCGCAGGCTTCGATATTAAATTCGTAACCGAGACAGGCCTTCCAAACCTAAATCCAATCTACTGGTGGGGTTCAACAGAAGAAGGTTGGATGCTTGGTCTTCCTAATATGGAACACTTCATCGCTTCTCTACCATTCGCCATTCTTGCGGTAGCAATGTGGTCACCTGACTTCTTGGGTCACCGTATCTTCCAAGAGATGAACTACCCACGTAAGAGTGAGAAAGTGCTGATGGACGTTGATGACACAATGACAATGTGTTCCGTTCGCCAAATGGTCGGTACTGCAGTGGGTGGTGGTAACATCACATCATCTTGGGGGACTTACATGATCCCTGCTGCAATCGCGAAACGCCCTATTCCTGCTGGTGCCATCTTACTAGGCTCTCTATGTATTATTGTTGCAATCCTTGGTTTTCCTATGGACGTTGCAGTATGGCCTCCAGTTATGCGCGTTGCTCTTCTCGTTGGTGTATCTCTACCACTGCTTGAAGCTGGCATGCAGATGGTGAAGGACTCGAAAGACTCACAAGCAGCAGGTATCTGTATCTTTGGTTCTGCCGTTGTTAACCCAGTTCTAGCTTGGGCACTAACTATGCTTTTAGATAACAACGGTTTAATTGGAGATAAAGAGCGCGCGTCTCGCCTATCATTTGTAGACAAGATTGTGATCCCAGTAAGCGTACTTGTTATCTGTTTAGTTGCTATGCTTGCAGTTGGTATGCTTGAAGGCCAGTATGGCATCCAAGCTTGGCTATAAGCTAGCAGTCCAGAAATTTGTGGGTAGCGCTCGTCGCTACCCCATTTTTATCGAAATTTTTGAGGATTTATTGATTTAGTTTAAGGTTTGCAAAAAAATTTTAGTTTAACCTCTAACTGTTGCTTAAAAAGAGAAACGTTAAAACTAGTGACAATATTTATAGTTTTGTAAATCGAATACGTAAATTTAAGACTATAAATATTGTTATTCATAAGAGTGTACTGTTCCCCTCTTTTATCTGGGGATAGCTGGCTCAACGGCGAAGCAGTACGTATTTTTTTCTACTAAAAAGGTAGGTATGTCATGGCAGAGCAATTTGCTAAAGCTTGGGAAGGTTTTGCTGCAGGCGACTGGCAAAACGAAGTAAACGTTCGTGATTTCATTCAGAAGAACTACACTCCGTACGAAGGCGACGAATCTTTCCTAGTTTCTGAAGGTACTGAAGCGACTAACAAGCTTTGGGCTAAGGTAATGGAAGGCATCAAACAAGAGAACGCGACTCACGCTCCTGTTGATTTTGATACTTCAGTTATCTCTACCATCACTGCTCACGATGCAGGCTACATCGAAAAAGACCTAGAAACTATCGTAGGTCTTCAAACTGACGCTCCTCTAAAACGTGCGATCATCCCTAACGGTGGTATCCGCATGGTTGAAGGTTCATGCAAAGCCTACGACCGCGAGCTAGACCCACAAGTTAAAAAAATCTACACAGAATACCGTAAAACTCACAACCAAGGCGTTTTCGATATCTACACTCCTCAAATCATGGCGTGTCGTAAATCTGGCGTACTGACTGGTCTTCCAGATGCATACGGTCGTGGTCGTATCATCGGTGACTACCGTCGTGTTGCTCTATACGGTATTGACTTCCTAATGAAGGATAAATTCGCGCAGTTCTCTTCTCTACAAGAGCGTTTTGAGAACGGCGAAGACCTACAAATGACAATGCAGCTCCGTGAAGAGATCGCAGAGCAACACCGTGCTCTAGGTCAAATCAAAGAAATGGCTGCAAAATACGGTTGTGATATTTCTCGTCCTGCTGAAACTGCGCAAGAAGCTATTCAGTGGACTTACTTCGGTTACCTAGCTGCTGTTAAATCTCAAAACGGTGCGGCTATGTCTCTAGGTCGTACTTCTACGTTCCTAGACATCTTCATCGAACGTGATATCGCGGCTGGTAAGCTAACTGAAGAACAAGCTCAGGAAATGATCGACCACTTCGTAATGAAACTACGTATGGTTCGTTTCCTACGTACTCCTGAGTACGATGATCTATTCTCTGGCGACCCTATCTGGGCAACTGAGTCTATGGGTGGTATGGGTCTTGACGGTCGTACGCTAGTTACTCGTACAAACTTCCGTTTCCTAAACTCACTATACACTATGGGTCCTTCTCCAGAGCCAAACATCACTGTTCTTTGGTCTGAGCAACTACCTGAAGGCTTCAAGAAGTTCTGTGCGAAAGTATCTATCGATACTTCTTCTATTCAGTACGAAAATGACGACTTAATGCGTCCAGACATGAACTCTGACGACTACGCGATCGCATGTTGTGTATCTCCAATGGTTGTTGGTAAGCAAATGCAGTTCTTCGGTGCTCGTGCGAACCTTGCGAAAACAATGCTTTACACCATCAACGGTGGTGTGGATGAGAAGCTAAAAATCCAAGTTGGCCCGCAAATGCCTAAGATCGAAGGCGATGTTCTTAACTACGATGAACTGTGGGAGAAAATGGACCACTTCATGGATTGGCTAGCGAAACAATATGTGACTGCACTAAACGCTATCCACTTCATGCACGATAAGTACAGCTACGAAGCGGCACTAATGGCTCTACACGACCGTGACGTTAAACGTACTATGGCTTGTGGTATTGCTGGTCTATCTGTTGCGGCTGACTCACTATCTGCAATTAAATACGCAAAAGTTAAGCCAATTCGTGACGAAGACGGTCTAGCAATCGACTTCGAAATCGAAGGCGATTACCCTAAATTCGGTAACAACGACCCACGCGTTGATGACATTGCATGTGAACTTGTTTCTGTATTTATGGGCAAAATCCGTAAGCTTAAGACTTACCGTGATGCAATCCCTACTCAGTCAATTCTTACTATCACTTCAAACGTGGTTTACGGTAAGAAAACTGGTAACACGCCTGACGGTCGTCGTGCTGGTGCTCCATTTGCTCCAGGTGCAAACCCAATGCACGGTCGTGACGAGAAAGGTGCTGTAGCATCACTAACTTCAGTTGCTAAACTGCCGTTTGCTGACGCACAAGATGGTATCTCTTACACATTCTCTATCGTACCTAACGCACTAGGTAAAGATGAGGGTTCACAACGCGCTAACCTTGCTGGCCTTATGGATGGTTACTTCCACCACGAAGCGGGTATCGAAGGTGGTCAACACCTAAACGTGAACGTTCTTAACCGTGAAACTCTAGAAGACGCAGTTAAGCACCCAGAGAAATACCCTCAGCTAACAATCCGTGTATCTGGTTACGCTGTTCGCTTCAACTCTCTAACTGCAGAGCAACAAGCTGACGTAATCGCGCGTACATTCACTGAGTCTCTATAAGACTATAGCGAAATAACGTTCTAGTAATACAACAAAGGCTGATGCTAAGTAGCATCAGCCTTTTTTTATTTCTTTAATGAAAGTTGTGATATCGCGAAAGACTTTTGCCCGCATTCTTACGTATGATGCGAAAAAAGTTAGCAAATAAAGTCTATGAGATTTAGTAAATTAATTATTCTTACCCTTCTTTCTCCAGTTGCAATAGCATCCACTAAGTCTACGGTTTCTTTTACCATCGACAACGATGGTATTTTTGGCGTCGATCAAGACTATACGAATGGTGTTTTCCTTTCTTACGCGACAGACCAACTGACACAAGAAAGCCAATGGAAATGGCTGAGTCTAGCTAACTCAGAGCACGCCAATATCGATAAAATAGAGTTGGCTCTTGGCCACAAGATGTGGACTCCAAGCGACATTGAAGCCGATTATCCACTAATCAATGATCGCCCATATGCCGGTTACCTACACACCGAAATCAACTACCTTTCCCTAACGAGTGACAAAGCTGTACGGTACAATTTCACCATAGGAACTACGGGTGAAAGTTCGCTATCAGAAAAGGCGCAAGAAATCGTTCACGGCATAACAGGATCGACGGACCCTCAAGGTTGGGATTACCAGATTGAAGATAAAGTGGCGTTCAGCCTTGGTTACCGCGTATTTAACAAATTGATGCGCAGCGAAGAACAAAAAACACAATGGGAGATCACCAACATTAACGACATCAATGCGGGTAACTTCCGTAGTGATGTCTCTCAAGGCGTCATGTTTCGTTGGGGTACAAACCTAGCGAATAGCATCGGAGCCGCCAATATCAGTGTCGAAAGCCCTTTCTCAGCAAGTATGATCGCTCAGAACACGTCGAGTTGGTTCTTGTTCACCGGGTTTGAAGGTCGTTACCGCTTTAATGACATGACTATCGAAGGCGATCGTCCTGGCATTCCTGAACCGTCAGCGCCATACGACGTCACACTGCAAAATTGGCAAGCAAGTGCCGTCGCGGGAGTATCTTGGTACAACCAAAATTACGGTGCAAGCATCACCTTTACAATTAAAACACCGGATTATGAAGAAGCCCAAACCGATGTTTATGGGACAGGCTCGTTCTCCGTGTTCGCCTTTTTCTAAAAACTGGATTATCCCAGCATCGAAGTCAATCTAGATACACGGCAAGTTCTCGGGGTAGGTATTAACCACCTCGTGTTCAAGCGTTTATGTAGATTGGCTCCATCTATTTTCTTTCTTCAAATAACCTTGCCTTTAGTACCGACAAAGCTGTTTTAACCCTGCTTTTTGTAATAAAATAACAGCTAGAATTTACTAGTAATGAGAGCAAAAGATGTCAACAGCTGGTCGTATTCACTCATTTGAGTCATGTGGTACCGTAGACGGACCTGGTATTCGATTTATCGTCTTCTTGCAAGGTTGTTTAATGCGCTGTAAGTATTGCCATAACCGCGATACTTGGGACACGCATGATGGCAAAGAAGTCACGGTTGAAGAAATCATTTCCGAAGCGAAAAGTTACCGCCACTTCATGAATGCATCAGGTGGTGGCGTTACTTGTTCTGGCGGCGAAGCGATGCTTCAACCGGAATTCGTACGTGATTTTTTCCGCGCAGCTAAAGCCGAGGGCATTCATACATGTCTAGATACTAACGGTTATGTTCGTAAGCACACTGATGTTATCGATGAAGTACTGGATGCAACAGACTTAGTCATGCTTGACATCAAACACATGAAAGACGAAGTGCACCAAGATCTCATCGGTGTATCCAACCGACGCACATTGGACTTTGCTCGTTACTTACAAAAAATCGGAAAGAAAACATGGATTCGCTATGTCGTCGTGCCTGGTTACACAGATGACCCAGAAGCAGCACACATGCTTGGTGAATTTATTAAAGACATGGATAACATCGAAAAGGTCGAGTTACTTCCTTACCACAAATTAGGGGCTCATAAGTGGGAAGCGTTAGGCTTAGAATACCCACTCGAAGGCGTAAACCCGCCACCGAAAGAAACCATGGATGAAATTCAATCCATTCTTGCTCAATACAACGATAACGTAAAATACTAAGTGAACCGCAAGACTAACCTCTTTAAAATACCAGCTTATTGCTGGTATTTTTTTGATTATATCTAAGCCTTATCAGTGAGTTTCTCTGCGGTCATTTAGGTATAAAAAGAACGATAGAAATGATTGCGTCATGTTCGCATAGGAAGGAAGTAACATGGATTTGTTTAACTTAGGCTCTCTTGTTGTCTCAATTTGGATAGTAGCTGTCTACTGCCTACCAGATTGGAAAAAAGTCGTTTGGCTCAAACTGGAAAAAGAAAAAGGATTTCAGCACCTCGTTTTTGCAACGCTCTTCTTTTTCAGTATTTTATGGGCCGCTCAAGCAGGTGTAAAAGAAGGATTACAGATTCATTTTCTTGCACTAACAACGCTGACGATGATGTATGGTTGGCGCATGGCATTTCTACTCAGCATTCCCGCTATGTTGGTCAACCACCTACTACATGATGTGTCCTTGCTACTCTTACCCACGTCGTTAGTTCTATCTGCCCTAATTCCGATTTTCATTAGTTACTTAGTGTTTCTTCTGAGTTACCACTACTTACCACGAAACATTTTTGTTTTCATCTTCGTTGCTGGATTTTTCAATGGCGCGATAACAGGAAGTCTGCACCTCATCATTAACTCTTTTTATCACCTATCAGTTGGTCACTACGATTGGGAAACCATTCAACATAACTACTTTGTTTTTGTGCCGTTGCTCGCCTTTCCTGAAGGTCTACTAAATGGTATGGCACTGGCGGTTTTAACCGTATTCAAGCCAGAGTGGCTGAGAGTATTTTCAGACCGAGACTACATATACAATCATTACCATAAATAAGTGTTTTGAAACTGGTCAAAAGTGACAGTTCTTGCCATTTTTTAGTATTAAATATGTGTTGAGATCATGTTTCACTCATGTCTTAAGCGTTAACCTAAGCACATTAAAAATGTATTAGATATCTAGTGAGGTCACCATGGAAATGTCAAACGCTCAACGTTTGATTCTATCAAACCAATACAACCTTATGTCTCAACTTGATCCAAGTAATGCGGCCAAATACAAACGCTTACAAACGATCGTTGAACGTGGTTATGAACTACAAATGCGAGAGTTGAACAAAGATTTCGGCTGCCTCTCAGAAGCAGAATGTCGTGAGATCATCGACGTTATGGAGATGTATCATGCGATGCAAGAATCTTACAACATGCTAGACGATGAAGATCGTAGCAACGTGGATCAACGTCGCTTGAAGTTCTTGGGATTTGATATCGCTTCAGAAGCGCAACAAGTACATTACGTACGTTTTCTCATCGATTCTGAAGGTTTGTACCCTCAGTTTGACAAGGCAGATCATCACTTTAACAGCCAAATGCCGATGCTAGATAAATACCGCCGTATGCTGCAAACTTGGCGTAACTGCCCTCGTCAGTATCATTTATGTGAAAACGAACTAGCGCAAATCTTCAGCGCATAAAAATGGTCGTCTAAGAATGAGGAGAGCGCCCGCTCTCCTTGTTATTTACCCTGTCACAAACTTATCTAAGACTTTGCTCTCTTCCTACCTCTTTCACTTACCTTGCTCAATGTAGAACAACGAATCACTGAGACTCTTCTGTCTTTGCCAAATATTTGATTTCTATTGCACCTATTCACGACATAAATTCGTCCTTAATAAAAGAGTGATTCAAATGTCACTTTTACAATAAATTCATAATTGTTAAGCAAAATTGCAAATCCCCGACTAGGCTTAAGTAGAGAAAGGCTGTGATTGAAAAATTCATATCCACCGCTCACCGTTGTAACGAAAAAACCGTCCATAAAGCAAAGTCTTTGGTGTCGCCAATCTTACATTCTGTACGAACCAAATGTGATAACAGGACGTATATTCAAACAACAACGAGCATAACTGTTGGTGGAAAGCCTGAATCAACGTTCGTCGGTAGACTGACTATTAAAGGGGAAAGCGACATGAGTATTTTCGACCACTATCAATCAAGATATGAAGCTGCAAAAGATGAAGAGATGTCGTTACAGGAGTTTTTAGCCCTGTGTAAAGATGACAAAAGCGCTTATGCTAATGCAGCAGAACGCCTACTGATGGCGATTGGTGAACCAGAGATAATCGATACGGCAAAGGATCCGAGACTAAGCCGAATCTTCTCGAATCGTGTTATCTCTCGTTATGAAACCTTTAAAGACTTTTATGGCATGGAAGATGCCATAGAACAAATTGTGTCTTACCTAAAACATGCGGCGCAAGGCCTAGAAGAGCGTAAGCAGATTCTTTACCTACTCGGCCCTGTAGGTGGTGGTAAGTCTTCGCTTGCAGAAAAGCTTAAGGCTCTGATGGAACAGATGCCTATTTATGTTCTTACTGCTAACGGCGAACGCAGCCCAGTGAATGACCATCCATTCTGCCTATTCAAAGCCACAGAAGATGGCGATATTTTGAAAAAAGAATATGGCATCGAGCACCGTTATCTTCGCTCGATCATGTCTCCTTGGGCCGCTAAACGTCTTCACGAGTTTGGTGGTGATATCACCAAATTTAAAGTAGTGAAAGTACGCCCTTCTATCCTTGACCAAATCGGTATTGCCAAAACTGAACCAGGCGATGAAAACAACCAAGATATCTCATCATTGGTTGGTAAAGTCGATATTCGTAAGCTTGAACACTATTCGCAAGACGATCCAGACGCTTACAGCTACTCCGGTGCGCTGTGTAAAGCAAACCAAGGTTTAATGGAATTCGTTGAGATGTTCAAAGCACCAATCAAAGTGCTTCACCCGCTGTTAACAGCAACGCAAGAAGGCAACTTCAACGGTACAGAAGGCCTTTCTGCGATTCCATTCGACGGTATGATTCTGGCTCACTCAAACGAATCTGAGTGGCAGACCTTCCGTAACAACAAGAACAATGAAGCGTTCTTGGACCGTGTTTATATTGTGAAAGTACCTTACTGTCTACGTGTTTCAGAAGAAGTCAAAATCTACCAAAAACTTCTTGAAAACAGTGAGTTGTCTCAAGCCCCTTGTTCACCAAGCACGCTCGAGACTCTGGCACAATTCAGTATTCTTTCTCGACTTAAAGAGCCTGAAAACTCGTCCATCTTCTCTAAGATGCGCGTATACGACGGTGAAACGCTGAAAGATACGGATCCAAAGGCAAAAAGCTATCAAGAGTATCGTGATTATGCTGGTGTCGATGAAGGCATGAACGGTCTCTCAACACGTTTTGCCTTTAAGATTTTGTCACGCGTATTTAACTTCGACCAAACCGAAGTGGCAGCCAACCCTGTACATCTATTCTATGTGATTGAACAACAGGTTGAGCGCGAACAGTTCCCTGCTGAAACAGCAGAGAAATATCTCGAGTTCTTGAAAGGCTACCTAGTACCTCGATACGTTGAATTTATCGGTAAAGAGATTCAGACCGCTTATCTTGAGTCTTACTCTGAATACGGCCAAAACATCTTCGACCGATATGTCACCTATGCAGACTTCTGGATTCAAGACCAAGAGTACCGAGATCCCGAAACTGGTCAGCTATTTGATCGCTCTTCACTGAATGCTGAGCTAGAGAAGATCGAAAAAACAGCTGGTATTTCTAACCCGAAAGATTTCCGAAACGAAATCGTTAACTTTGTGCTTCGTGCGAAAGCGAATAACAATGGTCAAAACCCGGTTTGGACCAGCTACGAAAAACTGCGCACAGTAATCGAGAAGAAAATGTTCTCCAATACCGAAGAGCTACTTCCGGTTATCTCATTTAATGCGAAAACCTCTTCTGAAGATCAGAAGAAGCACGACGACTTTGTCGCTCGCATGATGGAAAAAGGCTATACCGAGAAACAGGTTCGCCTACTTTCTGAGTGGTACCTACGAGTACGTAAGTCATCCTAACCCAGTATTGAGTTAGGTCGCTTGTGAAACATGAAGAGGGCTATTTCATGGCGCAATTTATAGACCGAAGGCTCAATGGCAAGAACAAGAGCGCTGTTAATCGACAGCGCTTCTTGAAGCGCCACAAAGAGCAAATAAAAGAGTCGGTAGCAGACGCAGTGAATCGACGCTCGATTACGAATACGGAAACGGGCGAAGACGTCTCTATCCCTCACAAAGACATCAATGAGCCTATATTTCATCAAGGCAAAGGTGGTGTTCGCGAACGAGTTCATCCCGGTAACGATCAATTCATTACTGGTGATAAAATTGAGCGTCCCAAAGGTGGCGGTCAGGGTAGCGGCTCAGGAGAAGGGAACGCCAGTCCAGATGGAGAAGGCCAAGACGAATTTGTATTCCAAATATCAAAAGATGAGTACCTCGATATTTTGTTTGAAGATCTCGAGCTGCCTAATCTAGAAAAAAACCAAATTGCCAAAATCACTGAATGGAAAACACACCGTGCAGGCTTTCAAACTGCCGGTATCCCTTCCAATATCGCCGTAGTACGCTCTCTGCAACAATCTCTTGCGCGCCGTACTGCAATGACTGCTGGTAAGAAACGACTTCTCAAAGAGCTAGAAGACGAACTTGCTCGCATCAAAAATATTGAGCCTGCTCAGCAGTTTGAAGAGAACCGCTTGAAGGCTGAAATTGAAGAACTGCGCAAGAAAATCGAAAGCGTGCCGTTCATCGATACCTTCGACTTACGCTTCAAGAACTATGAGAAACGCCCTGTACCATCGAGCCAAGCGGTCATGTTCTGTCTAATGGACGTATCCGGTTCTATGGATCAGGCAACGAAAGACATCGCAAAACGCTTCTATGTTCTTTTGTACTTGTTCTTAACTCGTACCTACGAGAATGTCGAAGTCGTCTTTATCCGCCACCATACCCAAGCGAAGGAAGTGGACGAGCACGAATTTTTCTACTCACAAGAAACCGGGGGTACCATTGTATCTAGCGCGCTCAAGTTAATGGATGAAATAGTAAAAGAGCGATACCCGATTGGTCAGTGGAACATATATGCAGCTCAAGCATCCGACGGTGACAACTGGGCAGATGATTCGCCAAGATGCCGGGATCTGTTAGTGAACAAATTACTTCCAAACTGTCAGTATTACTCTTACATAGAGATCACACGGCGCTCGCACCAAACTCTATGGCATGAGTACGAAAAACTCACTGAAGAATTTCCTAATTTCGCAATGAAAAACATTCGCTCTGTGGAGGATATTTTCCCAGTCTTTCGTGAACTATTCCAAAAAGAAACGGCGTAAGGAGGCTAGCGATGAATACCGCAACGAGAAACCTCTCAGGAGAGGCGCCTAAGAAGCGTAACAGTAAAGTGTTGCCAGATGGACCAGATTGGACTTTTGAGCTGTTAGAGCGATACCACAAAGAAATTAAGCGTGTCGCGGAGCATTATCGCCTAGACACTTACCCTAACCAAATAGAAGTGATTACTTCAGAACAGATGATGGATGCCTACTCAAGTATCGGCATGCCAATCAATTACAACCACTGGTCATTTGGTAAAAAATTCATTCAAACAGAGCAGAACTATAAACATGGTCAAATGGGGCTAGCCTACGAGATTGTGATTAACTCCGACCCTTGTATTGCTTATTTGATGGAAGAAAATACGGTAACAATGCAAGCACTCGTTATAGCGCACGCGTGTTACGGCCATAACTCTTTTTTCAAAGGTAATTACCTATTCCAAACGTGGACTGACGCCAGCTCTATTATCGACTATCTGCTGTTCGCCAAAAAGTATTTAGCCGAGTGTGAAGAACGATATGGCGTAAAAGAAGTGGAAAAACTGCTCGACTCTTGTCACGCGTTAATGAACTTTGGTGTAGACCGCTACAAGCGTCCAGAGAAAATCTCAATTACAGAGGAAAAAGCAAGACAAGAAGAACGCGAAGCATACCTACAATCTCAAGTTAATGAGCTTTGGCGCACGGTACCAACAGCCAAGACGAAAGAGGAAGACATTAAAGAGCGATTCCCAAGCGAGCCTCAGGAAAACTTGCTCTACTTCTTCGAAAAACATGCGCCGTTGCTAGAGCCGTGGCAACGTGAAGTTGTTCGTATCGTCCGTAAGATCAGTCAGTATTTTTATCCGCAAAAACAAACGCAAGTCATGAATGAGGGCTGGGCAACGTTCTGGCACTATACCATACTCAACCATCTTTATGATGAGGGCTTGGTGTCTGAAAAGTTCATTCTAGAGTTCTTACATAGCCACACCAGTGTCGTGGCTCAGCCGCCTTATAACAGTCCTTACTTTAATGGCATTAACCCCTACGCGTTAGGCTTTGCCATGTTCCGAGATATTAAGCGTATCTGCGAAGAACCAACTGATGAGGACAAGGAGTGGTTTCCAGACCTAGCAGGAACCGACTGGTTAGATGCAGTGCATTTCGCGATGCATAATTTCAAAGATGAAAGCTTTATTAGCCAATACCTTTCTCCGAAATTAATGCGTGATTTCAAGCTGTTTGCGATCAACGATGATGATCATAAGAACTTTATTGAAGTCGCTGCTATACACGATGAGATGGGTTATAAACGCATTAGAGAAACCTTAGCCGCTCAGTATAACTTATCTAATCTTGAGCCAAACATTCAGGTGTTCAATGTCGATGTCCGTGGTGATCGATCGCTTACGTTGCAGTACGTTCCTCACAACCGCATCCCACTTGATGATAGTTACGAAGAAGTTCTAAAGCACGTGTATCGATTATGGGGCTTTGATGTCATTCTCCAAGAAGTGAAAGACACCGGTCACCGAGAGGTGTTAGCGACCTGCCCTAAACGGAACCAATACGACACTAACATTTAACTAATACCGCGATACAAGTAAAACAAAAAGGCTCCTAATTCAGGAGCCTTGTTTATTCTTAAATCTATATGAGCATTTGTTACGCTTGCTTCTCAACAATCGCGCGCACGGCTTCTAGGTCTTCGGGCGTATCAACCCCTGCCGCTGGTGCTTCTTTCGCTACCGCCACATGAATTTTTTCACCGTACCAAAGCACTCGCAGTTGCTCAAGACACTCAATCTGCTCTAATGCACTTGGTGCCCAGTTGACATACGTATTAATGAAACCAGCTCGATAAGCATAAATACCAATATGACGCATTAATGGGTTGGCAATAGTTTTGTCTTGTTTAGCAAAGTTATCGCGATCCCAAGGGATGGTTGCTCGACTAAAGTACATCGCATAGCCTTGCTCATCTGCGACAACTTTAACAGCGTTCGGGTTGAACACTTCCTCTTCCGAGTCTATTTCTACAGCTAACGTCGCCATCGGGGCTTCACACCCAGATAAGTTATCAGCAACCTGACGAATGATGGACGGCGGAATCAAAGGCTCATCCCCTTGCACATTAACAATAATGTGGTCTGACGGAATAGCCATCTTTTCAACAACTTCGGCAAGACGCTCCGTACCTGATTCGTGGTGGGGAGAGGTCATACAAACTTTACCACCAAATGACGAAACCGCTTTCGCAACACGCTCGTCATCAGTTGCAACGATGACATCTTCCGCACCCGCTTGTAGCGCTTGTTCATAAACCCACTGAACCATAGGCTTACCACCAATATCCGCTAGCGGTTTACCAGGCAAACGGCTCGATGCGTAGCGCGAAGGGATGACAACCGTAAAAGACATTAGCGTCCCTCATCCATGCTCATAGTGCGAGCTTCAGGCTCTAGCAGAACTGGAATACCCTCTTTGATCGGGTAAGCAAGGCGATCCAATTTGCAGATCAACTCTTGATTATCTTTATCGTACGTCAGCTTACCTTTGCAAACAGGGCAAGCTACAATCTCAAGTAGACGGTGATCCATAAGCCGCTTTAACCTCTTTTATTCTATTTAAAATTTGCTCTGCATCGTTTGACTCAAACTGGGCAGATACAGGCAGATACCACCAATTATCTTGCGCATAATGGCTGCACTTGACGGCATCTTTCTCGGTCATAATCACATTGGTCCCTTGTTGAGCCAATGCTTCTAATTCTTGTTGATCAAAGTCTTGATGGTCAGCAAAACCTTTTGTGACTTTAACATTTGCGTTCATCGAGTTTAGTGTATGAAAAAAACGCGGAGGATGCCCAATGCCCGCAAATGCGACGAGATCTTTCAACTCCGAGACATCCACATGTTGCTTAGTCTTAAGATTAATAGCTTTAGAGGGTGCTAAAGCCATTGCGATTTCGCCCGTATGCGCTTGACCGCCATTGGTGATGATAAAGTCGACTTCTTTAAGTCGCTCAATACCTTCACGTAAAGGACCTAATGGAATCAGGCTTTCATTCCCAAACCGGCGATTCCCATCCACAATCACTAACTCAATATCACGGCCTAACGCATAATGTTGTAATCCATCATCCGTAATTATGATATCCACATCCAAATCTAGCAGTGCTTTCACAGCATTTGAACGCACAGGATCTACCGCAACAGGTGCTCCTGTACGGCGATGAATCAACTTAGGTTCATCGCCACAATGCTTCGCTGGCGTATCTTCTTTTAGCACTAACGGATAGACAGGAGCCTTTGCCCCATAACCACGAGAAACAACCCCCGGCTTAAAGCCCATTTGCTGTAGTTGCTCAACAAGCCACACAACAACTGGTGTTTTACCATTGCCACCAGCAGTGATATTGCCAACCACAACAACAGGTATTGGCGCATTATAAGCTTGCTTACGGCCAGTTTGGTATTGCTTTCGCTTTGACTTGCTTATCGCTCCAAATAATAAACTCAGTGGCCACAAAAGCGGCCACAAGAGGTATTTTATTGGATGGTTTTCAAACCAGATTTTTTCAATCACCGCGCTTATTCACCAAACTGAATACGGTGCAATTGTGCATACGCACCATTTTTCTTAATAAGCTCAGCGTGGTTGCCACGTTCAATGATGGCACCATCATCAACCACAAGAATTTCATCGGCTTTCTCGATTGTGGATAAGCGGTGCGCTATTACAAGTACCGTTTTATCTTTTTGCAGCTCATCAAGTGCAGCTTGAATAGCTCGCTCGGATTCGGTATCCAAAGCCGAAGTTGCCTCATCAAGAATCAGCACTGGAGCATCACGCAATAGAGCTCGCGCAATCGCAACACGTTGGCGTTGACCACCAGACAAGCTAGCACCATTTTCACCAATCATGGTATCAAGTCCATCATCCATTTTGCCGATGAACTCCATCGCATGCGCGAGTGTTGCCGCTTTCTCGATATCACTGCGCTCGTATTGGCCATCCGTTGCGTACGCAATATTGTTTGCTATCGTGTCATTAAACAAATGAACATTTTGCGATACTAGTGCAAATTGCTGACGTAAATTCTTTAGCTCGTAATCACGAATATCATGCCCATCTAATGTGATAGATCCACTGTCAACATCATAGAAGCGGTTGAACAAGTTCGCGATGGTACTTTTACCTGAGCCAGAACGGCCAACTAGCGCCACCGTTTTTCCTCTTGGAATATCGAAGCTGACATTTTCCAATGCTGGTTTTTCTGCACCAGTGTAAGTAAAGCTTACGTTTTTAACTGAAACATCGCCATTTGCGCGTTCAACTGTCAACTTACCTTCGTTTTTCTCAGGCTCGAGGTCAATTAACGCGAAGAGCGTTTGGCTCGCGGCCATACCACGTTGGAACTGAGAAGTAACGTTAGTCAGCGCTTTAAGTGGGCGCATCAGACCAAACATTGCAGAGAACACAACAGTAAATGTACCTGGAGTCAGTTGCTCTTTAATCGAATCAATACTTGCTAAATAAAGAACGGCAACAATTGCAAGTGATGCAATCATTTGGATGATAGGGTTAGCCGCCGCTTGAGCCGTCACCAACTTCATGCTTTGTTGACGCATTTGGTTGCTGACTTTTTCAAATCGTTTACGTTCGATGTCTTGGCCGCCATAGCTCAACACAACTTTATGGCCTTTCAGCATCTGCTCTGCTGATGCAGTTACGTTACCCATCATGGTCTGCATATTTTTGGATATTTTTCTAAAACGTTTAGAAACAACACCAATACCCCATGCTACAACGGGAGCAACAGCAAACAGCACTAGCGACAATTGCCAGCTGTTGTAAAACATCAAAACTAACAGACCAATGATACTTGCGCCTTCACGGACAATGCTCACCAACGCTTGGCTAGTTGCCGCTGATACTTGCTCTGAGTCGTAGGTTATACGCGACAATAAGTTGCCCGTCTTTTCCTTATCAAAATAAGACACTGGCATATGCATAAAGTGATTGAACACCATGCGACGGACTTGCATAACTACGTTGCCAGATACCCAGCTCAAACAATAGGTGGAGACAAATCCACTTATGCCACGGATGAACATCATGGCAAAAATAATCAATGGAAGCGTGCGTAAAAAATCAGATTCAGCGTTCCCAAAACCTTCATCGAGTAGTGGTTTTAGCAGGGAAATCATATAGGTATCTGATATGGCATTAATAACTAATGCAATGACTGCAACGACAAGACCTGACTTATAAAGGCGAATAAATTGCCATAGACGCTTAAACGTCTGCCAAGTCGTTTCATCAGTATTTATCGACATAGAAGTGCTTTATTTTCTTACATTAAGACTCTCATTCTACTCCCTTACGCAGCATCTGCCTATACCAAGGCTCAAATGTATCGCTACGTTTGGTTTCTGAGCGCCAATTATCACGGTGAATAAAGAAGCTTACCTGACCACCCTCACCAGTATCAAGCCAAGTGACGCCAAGTTTTCGGTATGAAGCAACGACACTTTCCGCTGGCATTCCCCATCGATTGTTTTTTGCTAAAGAAGCAACCGCCACACTCGGGCTCACCGCCTCAATAAATCGAGGATTCGATGAACTTTTACTCCCGTGGTGAGGGACTAGCATCACATCGCTTTGTAACTTTCCGGGTTCTCTAAGCAAAATCCACTCGCTAATGGCCTCAATATCACCAGTAAAAAGCATACTAAAGTTAGAAATAGGGTCAGTAAGTCGTAATACACAGGAGTGCGGATTATACGCACGTTGAACAAGTGCAGGAGGCCAGAGCACTTCCATGTTTAATCCTTGCCATTTCCATTGGTCGCCTCTAGTGCAAGGCTCATATTCGATAAAGAATTGACTACTAAGTTTACGCTGTGGAGAAAAGGCATCTTCAATGAAAAAGCGGCCGCCTGCGTGATCATTATCGGAATGGCTTAGAATCAGTGTATCTATGCTTTCATAACCTCGTTGATGCAAAACCGGAGTGACGACCTGCTCTGCGATACTGCCGCTTTGCCATGCTTTACCAGTGTCATACAGCAACACCTTGTCGTCTTTTTCTACAACCACTGCAAGGCCATGACCTACATCTAATACATCGATACGCCAATGCGGTTCATACTCCGCTGCAAACTTGATACTAATAACGATGCCGAGTAACAAATACCACGCGTACTGAGACATGAACCGTTGAAATATTAAGCAAACCACTATCACCATAACCAGCATTGTCATTTCCATGCTAATGGGTTGCCAAGAACCTACTGCGTACTGTATTGACGTGCTCAATGGCTGTAATGACCAGTCCACCAAATGCCACAGAGGCTTCGCTATCATTTCAAGAAACAAAGATGAGAACAGGGCTAGAAACATCAAAGGTACAACGATAAATCCGAACCAAGGAATAAATACCAAGTTGTAGGCTATTGAGGACAAACTAAAACCGGAGAAGAAATGGCCACTAACAGGTACGATTAAAGCGCTCAACATCAATTGAGTAAGCAATAACGCTTTTAATCGCGCTTTCCAACCTCCCCTTTGATGTCGAATCAAATTAATTGCGAACAATACCGCACAAACGGAGAGGTACGATAACCAAAAGCTCATACTGTAGGATGCAAAAGGTTGGACAAGCAGTTGTAGAGATACTGCAAGCAAAAGAACTCGCCAAGAAGTCCAGTGCACCAGAGTATACTTCAGGAGAACGTAAACAACGCATACCGACACTGCTCGCGTAGTAGGCAGAGAGAAATCCGCTAACCAAGCGTAGGCAACAGCGAAGATCAGCCCATATAAGCTAGGCAACAACTGGTATTGGGGTAATAGATAACGAACGGTACCGCCCACGACTAGCCCAAAAGTAAACGCCATACCAATATGTAAACCAGAAATGGAGACCAAATGCAGTAAACCACTGTCCCTGAGCGCTTGCCAATCTTCCTTAGACAACCAAGAACGGTCAGCAAAAACTAACGCACTTATTAACGAGAAATGATGAAGGGAAGACACATCATCAGCGACATCGGCAATAATGGATTGACGCAGAGATACATTAGAACGAACAATCCACTTAGCGTCTTTGTTAACAACCGCTCGGGCGATAGTATTTTTACCCATCGCGTGCTTTTCAGCATCAAAGCCAGCTTCGTTGCGTAGACCTGTAATCGGCTTTAACGAGATGGATGTCGTAAACTCACTGTTAACATCGAGTGGAAAAGGCGTAATAAGACGGATTTTAGGTTTAAGAAAAGGTAACAGAGTTTGAGAATTTACCGCTTCTATAGCGACAATACCTTCATAACCGTGACTTATTTGCGTAAAAGGGCTGTCAACTTTACCAATTATGGTAATATTCTCCCCTGCTTGAAAAAGGGCTTGTCTCTGAGACTCCAATACATTGCCGTGGACGATGACAACCATAAAGCCCGCAATTGCGCCTATGCTAATTAAGCCACGACGTAATTTGATTATTGAGCCAGTGGTTATTATTCCCAGCAGCAACCAACGCCAATCTGGTATTGTCGGCCACCAAGCTGACGAGATTACGCTCGCTACAAATAACGCCAAGGTCCAACTTTTTTCTGAGAGAGTCATGCTGTCCTATGCCTAGAAAGCTGATAAAACGCTTCATGCCAGATCATGAATTGATCAAACGCCAAAAAGCATTGAAGGTCTTCGGCAATGTGTTGTACAACCCAAACTTGTGGTGCTTAAACCGCCGCTCGGCATCAGGGGCTTTTGCTGTCGGGTTATTTATGGCTTTTGTTCCGCTGCCGAGCCAAATGATCATGGCCGCTGGTTTGGCCATTATGTTGGGTGTCAATCTGCCCCTCTCCGTCGCTTTGGTATGGATCAGCAATCCTATCACTATGCCTGTGCTATTTTACTTTGCGTACAAGCTAGGTGCTCTAGTGATGCGTCTTCCCCCGCAACCTTTTCACTTTGAACTATCGTGGGAATTCATCATGCAGCAAATGAGCACCATTGGACCTCCATTTCTATTGGGCTGCGCAATTTGTGGGGTTGTATCCGCGATTATTGGCTACTTCGGAATTCGAGGGCTTTGGCGCTACTCAGTGGTACGGAGCTGGCAAAAACGCAAAATAAGATAAGACCTTACTGCGTAAAAATCAGCATTTGAGCTATCAGTTGAGGGGCATCTAACAGTTAGAATGAAACGCGATGTTACTCAAGTCGGATAAATACAAAAAAGGACCGAATTCGGTCCTTTTTGTTTTTCGCATACTGTAAAACAATCAGCTATTTAGAACTCAGTACAGCCGCCGGATTCAACCTTGCGGCACGCGAAGCAGGATACCACGTCGCAAGTAAACTAAGCACTATAGCCGTCACTGACACCAATGCCACATCTGGCCAGTGTAGTTGTGATGGTAAGAAGTCGACGAAGTAAATATCACCCGATAAAAACTGATGACCAATTAAGCTCTCTAACCCTTTAATTAACGGAGTCAGGTTTAACGCCACTAAGACACCGATAACACTGCCGACGAGACTGCCAAATACACCAGAGAATACACCTTGCCAAACAAAGATCCGTTTGATTAGGCTATCTTTTGCTCCCATTGTTCGCAAAATTGCAATTTCCGCCGCTCGGTCTTTCACTGCCATCATCAACGTAGACACAATATTAAAACATGCCACGCCAATCACCAGTACCATCACCAAGTACATAATGGTGCGCACGAGCTGAATATCGCGATACAAAAAACCAAACTTTTGCTGCCAGCTTTTCAAATACACGTAAACATCAACCATGCTACCAACCTCGCGAACAATAGAAGGCGCATTGAGAACATCGTCAGTTTTTAGTGAAATGCCTGTGACCCCTTCCCCTAACCTCGCGTATTGCTGCGCATCAGCTAATGGTACTAACGCTAGAGAGTGGTCGATTTGGCCATTCAACGTTAAGAACCCTGACACCTTCACGCGCACACGCTTAGGAGCCTGCACTTTATTTGCGCCGCCTGTTTGCGGAATCATTAACGTAACATAATCCCCCACGGCGACATTTAGCTCGTTTGCTACACCTCGGCCTAAGATCACTTGCTGCTGACCGGCATAAAAGTTTTGCCAAGCTGCTTGGTCAATAAAATTCGATAAGCTCGACACCGCTTGCTCGAAAGTAGGCTCTACACCACGAACTTCTATCGCTTTTAGCTTACTGCCTTTTTCTGCCAAGCCCGTAAAACGAACGTACGGTGCTGCCGCAACAACATGTTCATGTTTTAGAGCTTGATTCATCGTTTTGGTGTAGTCCTGAAGTGGTCCATTAACACCTTCTAACTCGCCGTGTGGAATCACAGACAACACACGCGATTGCAGCTCGCGCTCAAAGCCATTCATTGCAGACAAACCGATAATGATCACAGCAACGCCAACCGCAATACCAATGGTCGAAGAAAGCGATATGAAAGACACCATCTTGTTGCGCTTTTTCGCTCGACTGAAGCGACCACCAATCATCAAAGCTAAAGAGGTAAACAAAACTAGCCCTCCGCAGATGCTGTATCAGTCACAAAACGATCTACGAGCAAACCATCTTGCATGTGCATTTGACGATCCATTTTTGCTGCCAGCTCTTTGTCATGCGTGACAACCAAAAATGCAATGTTTGACTCTTTATTGAGCTCGCGCATCAAATCATAGATAGACAGTGCCGTATTGTGATCTAAGTTCCCCGTAGGTTCATCAGCCAAGACCAGATCAGGTTTATTCACCAATGCACGCGCAATCGCAACACGCTGACGCTCACCGCCCGATAACTCGGAGGGTCTATGTTGCATCCGATGACTCAAACCAACTTTATCTAACAGCGCTTTAGCCGCCTGTTTTGCATCCGCTACTTTAGCACCGCCAATCATCAGTGGCATCGCCACATTTTCAAGCGCAGTAAAGTCAGCCAACAAGTGATGAAACTGGTATACAAAACCAAGGTGCTTGTTGCGTAATGCCGCCTGTTTGTTCGAGCTCAAAGCTGATAGGTTTTGCCCTAGAAAATCAACTTCACCATGAGTTGCGTCATCTAACGCACCTAAAATATGCAATAAGGTACTTTTTCCCGAACCAGAAGAGCCAACAATAGAAACCAACTCCCCTTTGTCGATATCGAAACTTACGCCTTTCAACACTTCCGTATCTAACGAACCCTCTCGGTAGACTTTACGAATATCACGACATTCTAATAGCTTATTCATAGCGAAGTGCCTCAGCAGGTTTAACAGAAGATGCTCGATAAGAAGGATAAAGCGTAGCAGCAAGGCTAAGAGCAATCGCCAACACCACCACTAAAAGAATTTGGAGTGAATCAATCAAGATGGGTAGATGACCACCAAAGCTGAATAGCGCCACACCAGCAGATTCAAGAATCGCATTTAGATTAAGTGACAAGATCACGCCCGCAGCGCCACCAACAATCGCGCCAATTACACCACTGCTTGCACCTTGCACCATGAAAATGGTCATCACTTGAGATTGAGTCATGCCTTGAGTTTTCAATATTGCGACTTCTGATTGCTTCTCCATTACCACCATGATTAAAGCGGAGATAATATTGAATGCAGCGACACCCACAATTAGACCTAGCATAAGTCCCATCATGTTCTTTTCCATTTTCACCGCTTGGAAAAGCTCACCACGCTGTTCGCGCCAATCACTCCATTCCCATCCATCAGGCATGGGTTGGTCAGCAAAATCCGTCACCATAAATGGGTCAGAGAAAAAGACACGCCAACCAGAAACCGTGTCTTTAGGGAAACGCATCAGCTTAGATGCATCCGTCATGTTCACAATCATTAATTGACCATCAACGTCCGATCCCGTATTGAAAATGCCTGAGACAGTAAAGTTTCGCTGGCTAGGAATACGACCAAGTGGGGTAAACTGCGTCGCGTTGGTCACCATCAAGCGTACTTTATCCCCGATTGAGACCTTTAGTGAACGCGCCAAACTGTGACCCAAAAATACATTGTAGTCACCTGCATGAAGTGACGATAATCGTCCGGCAATCAAATGGTTGCTAATCGGATCGCCTTTCTTAGGTTCAATACCGATGAGGTAACCAGCCGTCAGCTGTGCAGAACTCTGAATAACAGCCTCTCCTCTAACGATAGGCTCCGGCTGAGATTCACTCGACATCGCTTGAACAAATGGAGGGGCAGACTCGGTCATAGGCGTTTTTCCATCGTGTTGCGAAACCACGGCATGAGGTAGCACACCTAAAATGCGTTCTTTTAACTGCGATTCAAACCCGTTCATCACAGAAAGAACCGTCACCAACGCCATTACACCGATCGTAATACCCGCCGTCGACATATAAGAAACAAATCGGCTGAACCTATCTCCAGAGCGTCCCCGAAGATACCTTAAGCCAATAAACAATGAGATAGGATGATACATATAAGACAAACCAACTGGTTGTTTTGATATAAAGCTTTAGCGGATTATCTTACCTTACTCTTCTCATTAAGAAGACAAGAGAATCGCTAAATTTGTCAACGACATGCAATAAGTCTGTATTTAGGGCAAAAAGTTCAAGGACAAATCGGCTAAACTTGATAACTTCATTCAGTTAGCGATAATCAGTGCCCTATTTCTCTTTGTTTGTTGAGTGAACAGGGAGCGCTCACTGGCAAAAGGATCGACTATATGACAGAGCAAGAATACTTTACCGTCCATCATAACCTCACCATCAACGTCGAAACGTTGAGTGCGGACTTTGCTTTGCCAGATGAAGAAACGTTTGTCTCCGAAATTCCAGCACCATTTATTGTCGCCAGTGAATTTAGTCACTTAGATATGTTGGCAGACAACGCGCGTCTAGAGCTGAAAAACAAAGAGTTAAAGCATGTGATCAACTTGCTTGATACGCAAAACGCGAAACTTAACCTCTTGTTGAGCTTTATGCTTTCACAACAAGATGACGCCTCCATTCGCTATCAAACGACGCAGTTTGGTGCTAGTCAACTCAGTTTCCGCTCAGATACAGCGTTAACTACTCAACAACTCGTTCGTGTTAAACTGTTCCTCGATCACCCTGCTGCGGCGATTTACTGTTACGCTCAAGTAGAAGAATGTGATGCTTCAGAGCAAGATTTCATTATCACGCTTAGATACAA
Source organism: Vibrio sp. 2132-1 (assembly GCF_033344315.1). NCBI lineage: Bacteria > Pseudomonadati > Pseudomonadota > Gammaproteobacteria > Vibrionales > Vibrionaceae > Vibrio > Vibrio sp. 2132-1. The sequence goes on from NZ_JAWPON010000013.1 coordinate 143,055, forward strand.
GATGCTCCGAGAATCTGATCAAGATTTACTGATAAAGGCGGCACTGTATCAACAACAAAAACTTTTACGTCAGCGCTCGATGGAGCGAGATAAAAAATAATTCCTATGACAAAAGCAACGATTCTTTCCGTCACAAACCCTTCAGAGCGTGGCGACAAAAAACAGCTAGGTAATTTGCCGGGCGCAGCTCTACCTCTAGCCATTGCAGAGCTGGCCAAGCAGCATTCGAGTCACTCGCTACTCGTTGTGCCTGACCCGCAAATCGCTTTAAAGCTTCAGGCAGAGATTGAGCAATTCACCGACCAAACGGTAAGCCTGTTCCCCGACTGGGAAACGCTGCCTTACGATAACTTTTCTCCGCATCAAGAAATCATCTCTGAACGTATCGCACGCCTATACCAACTGCCAAGTCAACGTGATGGCATAACCATCGTCCCGGTCAGTACAGTATTGCAACGCCAATCGCCACGTGATTTTCTGTTGCAACACACTTTAATGGTGAAAACTGGTGATCGGCTCTCGCTAGAGAAGTTACGTGTACAACTTGAAAATTCAGGCTACCGCCATGTAGATCAAGTATTTGGGCCAGGTGAATATGCAAGTCGTGGGTCTATTCTGGATCTCTTTCCTATGGGCAGCAATGACCCGTACCGCATCGACTTCTTTGATGATGAAATAGATACCATTCGCACGTTTGATCCAGAGAACCAACGCTCTATCGACGATATTCAGCAAATCCAATTGCTGCCTGCACATGAGTTCCCAACCACTAAAGAAGCGATTGAAGATTTCCGTACACGTTGGCGCACCCAGTTCGACGCACGCCGCGAGCCTGAATCAATCTACATGCAAGTGACCAAAGGCACGTGGCCCGCTGGTATTGAGTATTGGCAGCCGCTGTTTTTTGACCATACCGAGACTTTATTTGAATATTTGCCAGAAGACTCTCAAGTCATCACATATGGTGATATCGAATCTGCGGTCGATACTTTCTTAACCGATGTCGAATATCGATACGACCAGAAAAAAGTTGATCCGCTGCGTCCTCTTTTGACTCCTGAACAGCTTTGGTTGAAAAAAGACGAACTTTTCAGTCAACTAAAACAGCTCCCTATCGCTCAATTGAGCCTAGATAAAGTGGTTAAGCGTGCCGGTCGTCAAAACCTACCAGTACAATCGTTAGCCGAGCTTGGCGTTCAACAACAAAATAAAGAGCCGCTCTCGCGCCTTCGTCAGTTTAGTGAGCAATTCAGCGGCAAAATCGTTTTCTCGGTAGAGTCAGAAGGTCGTCGTGAAGCACTAACGGAGCTGTTGCAAGGCATCAAAGTTCGGCCGGTCGTACATGGCTCACTTTACCAAGCTCTAGACTCGGGTGATCGATTCAGCTTGATCTTAGGCGCAGCAGAGCATGGTTTCATTCACGAAGAGCTGAACTTCGCTCTGATCTGTGAAAGTGATCTACTCGGTGACCGTGTTATCCAGCGACGCCGCAAAGATAAAAAAGCCGTCAACAGTGACACCGTTATTCGCCATCTTGCGGAACTAAAACCCGGTCAACCTGTGGTTCATATTGATCACGGTATTGGCCGCTACATCGGTTTACAAACACTTGAAGCCGGTGGCATGAAAACGGAATACGTCACCCTTGAGTATCAAAACGATGCCAAGCTCTACGTGCCAGTTTCATCACTGAATCTTATCAGCCGTTATTCTGGCGGCGCTGAAGAGAGTGCGCCACTGCATAAATTAGGTGGTGAAGCGTGGGCAAAAGCACGTCGTAAAGCGGCAGAAAAAGTGCGTGATGTCGCAGCAGAATTGCTGGATGTGTATGCTAAACGAGAATTAAAACCTGGCTTCAAATTTGAGCTAGATCGTGGGCAATACGCAACATTTAAAGCAACATTCCCGTTTGAAGAAACAGATGACCAAGCGATGGCCATCAATGCCGTATTGTCAGACATGTGCCAGGCAAAAGCGATGGATCGCTTAGTGTGTGGTGACGTGGGCTTTGGTAAAACGGAAGTCGCTATGCGCGCAGCATTTGTCGCAACGGATAACAGTAAACAGGTCGCCGTACTCGTACCAACAACCTTGCTTGCTCAGCAGCATTTCGAAAACTTCCGTGACCGTTTTGCCAACTTACCAATCCGAGTTGAAGTACTGTCTCGTTTTAAATCTGCCAAAGAACAAAAAGTCATTCTGCAAGACGTTGCCGATGGTAAAGTAGACATTGTCGTTGGTACGCATAAGCTGCTTTCGAGCGACATTAAATTCAAAGATTTAGGTTTGTTGATCGTTGATGAGGAACACCGCTTCGGGGTTCGTCAAAAAGAAAAAGTCAAAGCAATGCGTGCGGATGTGGACATTCTTACCCTCACCGCAACACCAATTCCACGCACACTGAATATGGCAATGAGTGGCATGCGAGACCTGTCGATCATCGCGACACCTCCTGCACGCCGTTTAGCCATTAAAACCTTTGTTCGACAAAAAGAAGAGCCAGTGGTCCGTGAAGCGGTACTGCGTGAAATTATGCGTGGTGGTCAGGTTTACTTCCTGCACAATCAGGTTGAAACCATTGAAAAAACGGCAGAAGACTTACAGAAACTCATCCCAGAGGCACGTATTACCGTGGCTCATGGTCAAATGCGCGAGCGCGAACTTGAGCGAATCATGAATGACTTCTACCATCAGCGCTTTAATGTGTTGGTGTGTACAACCATCATCGAAACCGGTATCGACGTACCAACGGCGAATACCATAATCATGGATCGTGCGGACAATCTTGGCTTGGCGCAGTTGCATCAATTACGTGGCCGTGTTGGACGTTCGCACCATCAAGCCTATGCTTACTTATTAACGCCACATCCAAAAGCCATGACCAAAGATGCCATCAAGCGTCTTGATGCGATTGCTTCACTGGAAGACTTAGGTGCTGGCTTTACGTTAGCAACCCACGATTTAGAAATCCGTGGTGCTGGTGAGCTGCTTGGTGATGAGCAAAGTGGGCAAATTCAATCCGTTGGTTTTACACTTTATATGGAAATGCTGGAACAAGCAGTGCAAGCATTAAAAGAAGGCAAGGAGCCATCTTTGGATGAGCTGCTTCGTGAGCAAACTGAAGTGGAAATGCGAATCCCAGCGCTCTTACCAGATGATTACATTCCGGATGTAAACACACGACTGTCGATGTACAAACGCATTGCGAGTGTCACAAGCAGTGATGAACTATCAGAGCTAAAAGTGGAACTGATTGATCGCTTTGGTCTGCTTCCAGACGCAACAAAGAACTTACTTGCCGTCTCAGAATTGAAAATTTCGGCTGGTAGTTTAAAAGCGAAAAAGATAGAAGCCCATGATAAAGGTGGATTTATCGAGTTTTACCCTGATGCTGACATAAACCCAGCGTATTTAGTTAAACTGCTGCAATCACAGCCGCAAAAATTTGCAATGGAAGGTCCAACTAAGTTCAAGTTTAGCGTACCATTGGTGGACCGACGTAAACGCATTCAGTTTGTTCAAGACTTACTGAATGATTTTAAACAGAATTTATTACCAACGAGCTAATAGTCGAATGAGAATACTGATCCCGTTATTGCTTCTATGTGTCTCAATGCCCTCTTGGGCACAGCGCCAATTTGATATTGAAGTGATCATTTTCAAGCGAGCAGTCGACGCTGAAAGCACAACAGAATCTTGGCCGAATCAACTGCCAAAAATCGATATGGAAAATGTCGGTAGCCTAGAGAGTGAATCCTACCGCCGCTCTAAAGGCGTGACACTTTTGCCAAGTTCTTCTTTCCGTCTCAACGCGCAAGAAGCGGCACTAAATAATCATGCCGGCTTTAAAGTGCTTAAACACGTAGCCTGGCGTCAAGGTGACCGAGGTAAATCTAGCGCCCCAATTTTCCGCATCGTTGGCGGGCGAGATTTCTCTGATTCTTATCAAGCAGATGGCCGCCCACTCAATGGCAATCAAACATTTTCCAGCGACGGTTACAGTGAAGAGACGGTCAATGGTCCTTTATATGAACTAGATGGTCGATTCCAAATATACGTACAGCATTACCTCTTCGCCGAAACAACACTAGATCTGCGCGAACCAAGTGTTAGAGAGGTGCGTTTTGAACCAACCTCAACTGAGCAATTGGCGGATGACTTAGGTGAAGTAGATGGTAACGTCCAAGTCGGTAACTTGGCAGAAATATCGCCGACAGTAACCGAAGAGAAATTCCTGAAGAGTTATCGAATGGATCAAAAACGTCGTATGCGTAGCAGCGAGACTCATTACCTAGATAACCCGTTGATGGGTATGATCATTCAAGTTCGTCGGGTTCGATAAGCACGAGCGGTTCGACAAAGCGCAGCAAAGCTGCGCTTTGTTTTTATCTGCTATACGTCAGTTATTCCTAACCAACGCAGAGCAAGGAAAATAGCTGCGTTCAAGTATAAATAGACAGCTTTCAATTTACTTACACTCAACATGGAAGTCGTATTAGTTCATGAGTCCAGACTTTGAAATCATTGCGCCCCGCTTAGCGCTCAAGCTCATCCCTGCTGAAGAAGCACATTCACTACAACGATTACTTGCAGAATCCCCTTCGCTGCACCAATGGCTTGACTGGTGTGATAAAAACGTCACATTGAAAACCGCGCAGGACTTTCTGTTGGCAACCCGTCTTAACTGGGTCAAAACTGAGGCTTTTGGTTTCGGTATCTATGAGCGGCAAAGTAACACTTTGGTTGGAATGGCAGCGGTTAATGAGTTATACCATACGTTTAATATGGCGAGTATTGGTTACTGGGTTGCCGACCGCTATCAACGACAAGGCTATGCCCAAGAAGCCGTTAAAGCCTTAGCAGAATTCTGCTTCGCAAAGCTAAGTTTAACTCGACTAGAGATTGTTTGTGACCCCGACAACGAAGCTAGCCTAGCCTTAATTGAGTCCGTCGGTGCACAAAAAGAAGCCATCGCCAGAAACCGGTTTATTTTTCATGGTAAGCCTAAAGATGGCGTTGTGTACTCACTTTTACCGACAGATCTAACATAAACAAAAAGCCACCGACTTGCGGTGGCTTCTGCATTTTTTAAGATACAGTACATCCACATAGAGTGGATTTAAAACCTTAGTGCAGCTTAAGGTTTGGACGCAGCACGCGATTAATGCGACCGACGAGCATCATCAGACCGGTTTTGAATACACCGTGCAACGCCATTAGGTGCATGCGATACAACGAGATGTAAACGACACGAGCAATACGGCCTTCTACCATCATCGACCCTTTAGTTAGGTTCCCCATCAGACTACCAACGGTTGAAAAGCGACTTAGAGACACTAATGAACCGTGATCTTTATATACATAGTCTTTCAACTCGCGCCCGTTGATCTTCGCGACGATGTTACTAAATGCCTGGCTTGCCATTTGGTGTGCAGCTTGAGCGCGTGGCGGCACGAACGAACCGTCAGACTGGGTGCATTGTGCTAAGTCACCAATAACAAAGATGTCATCATCTCGTGTTGTCTGTAGTGTGTTTTTCACTACAAGCTGATTGATACGGTTCGTTTCTAAGCCAGCGATATCTTTAATAAAGTCTGGAGCTTTGATACCCGCAGCCCAAACCATGATTTGAGCTGGGATCTTCTCACCATCTTTTGTAGTAAGGCCATCTTTTTCAGCTTTAGTCACCATAGTGGCGGTGCGCACGTTTACGCCCAACTTCACCAACTCTTGATGAGCAGCAGAAGAAATACGTGGAGGTAACGCTGGTAAAATACGCTCACCTGCTTCAATCAGATTGACGTTCAACTTGCTAGAATCAAGATCACCGAAGCCATAAGTGCGCAGCTCTTTAACAGCATTATGTAACTCAGCTGATAGTTCAACGCCAGTTGCACCAGCACCAACAATCGCAATATCGACCGTACCGTTACCGTTTTTCGCGTGCAGCTTTAGGAACTCGTTGTTCATTTCTGTACGGAAACGGTGTGCTTGCTCAGGGCTGTCTAGGAAAATACAGTTTTCACGAACGCCAGGCGTGTTGAAGTCGTTTGATGTCGAGCCAATCGCCATCACTAGAATGTCGTATTCTAGCTCACGGCTTGGCATAAGAAGTTCACCGTGTTCGTCTTTAAGCTCACTTAAGATGATCACTTTACGTTCACGGTCGATGTCTTGAAGGCTACCCATTTGGAAGTCGAAGCTGTGGTTTTTTGCATGAGCTCGATAGCTCAGTGCATCTACTCCTTCGTCCAAAGAACCTGTAGCAACCTCATGCAATAATGGCTTCCACAAGTGGCTCGCTTTTCGATCGACTAGCGTAATTTGCGCACGGTTTTTGCGACCTAGAGTTCGACCAAGCTTAGTTGCCAACTCAAGACCACCTGCACCGCCGCCTACAACGATAATGCGTGTCACAATGATTTTCCTCTACAAAAATGAATATATGGGGTTCAGCTCGATGCATGACTCACAAACATTTGTGGCATCCATCCAACCGATGAATTCTTGGTTCTTAGAGGTGTCTCAATTACTTGGATTAAAAAACTGCCACTCACCTTGATTCTTTATCTATCAATGACTTGTCAGGGTTTGGCATGTTTATCTGGTACGCATACGACGCCAGAATTTTTTGGGCAAGTTTATTACTCGCTCTCAATTTTTTTTGATATTTATCAAATTATTTTAGTCCGGTTCATTATATAGAGACCAACTTTGAAGGCAACCAAAATCCGTGTAACGAGTACGGATTGACTACTTTTCGACTACTCTACAACAAGGTGTTCGTGCTACATAGGAGGGAAGTAAGAAAACGGTAAGGAGAACACAATATTCAAAGCGTTAAACCAAGAAAATGTGCCTTTCAAAGAGACAGTGGCTCGGCATACTCAAGAGAAGGAATCGCAGCAAAGCAGCCGATAAAAACGCCGCTTTACTGTCTACACTCAACATTAATAAGTATTTTTAAATGCCTTTATCGCTTGTAAATGATGAGAGATTTTTTTGAACTTATGAGACTGAGTTTCATCCCAAATGATTTGATAGTGTTTTTCTAGCTCAGCTGCCGTTTTCGAATTGTCATGCACTTCATCATCTTTAGAGAGAATCACTAAGCAGTGAGCTTGATTTTTCGCTCGGAACTGATCAACACATTTTGTTGCGATATCTTCGTACTCTTCTGGACGATCGATTCGACCAGCCATCGTTTTTTCTGGGTGCAAGTTCGGGTTGAACATCACTTGCTTGATACCGCATAGAAAACCAATTCGCTCAGACCAGTAACCACCTAAACCAACCCCGCAGATTAACGGGTTTGGGTCATCAGATTGATCGATAACTTTAGACACTTCTTTTAACAAGTGTTGCATGTCGTGCTTTGGGTGAAGGGTGCTGTAATTGATAAAACGAACGTCGTCGTCGATAAATTGCAGTTGAAGAACTTTTTCGTGGTTACCCGGGCTTGTACTGTCAAAGCCGTGTAAGTAAATAATCATGTGTACCTCTCCCTGTGTGTATCTGGTACTTTTATTAAAACTACCACTATTTCCTTACTGTTAAAGGGGAAAATATCACGAGTTCTCAAAACAGTGATCTTCCATACACAATGAGCCTTTCAACTCATACGCACTGTTTAAGTATTGTTCATCTCCCCACAATTTATAGGCAAGTAGATACCAGAGCATCGCCATCACCAAGGTTCTTGGTTGCCAAGCTTTTACACCTCTCAGCCAAAGAGACACATCTTCGACACCTCGAATTTGGCAATACTGCTTTACCGCTTCTTCCACAGGCGAATTCGCGACCTGAATAGTTAAGGTCAAATCAAGCCTAGGGTCAGCAATCCCGGCATACTCCCAATCAATGACTTTCACCCCATTCTCTCCTCGCACTAGGTTGTAACACCCCAGATCGAAGTGACATAGGGCCAGCGGAACAGGTGCAACGTTCGGTTCCGTGCGCCACTTCATGTACAAAGCCTCAAACTCCGTCCCCACATACTGACCACCAAGCTCAAGCCAATAATGATCGATGCGAGAAATATATGAAAATGGAACCAAAGGAATTGCGCTTATCGGATATTGATGAATCTTCGCCGCAATGGATAATAAATTGCTTAGTGCTAAGCCTGACTCCGTCAGAGCCTCTCCTTCTATCCATTCCACCAGCAACCCTTGCTCATGAATAAAAACTGGCTTGGGGCCAATTTCCAATGAAGAGACTGCATTCAGCACTTGATATTCACTGTGACGAGAAATTGAAAAAGCCTTGCAGACATGACTGGTCGGTCGCCAGATGTATGCAAGGCCTTGAGAAGATTCCAACCGCCAACAACGGTTGGTGAGCCCCCCGGTAACAGTTTGTACTTTTACCGGAGGCTCCGTAAAGAAGCCATCGAGAGCGTTAAGACTCGGATCTAACTGTTTTGCTTGTAGCCAAGAAAACCATGCCATTGATGACTTCTCCACCCTGTTCGATTAAAGACCGAATAGGCTCTTAGATTGCGCTTTACGAATTTCAGTTTCATCCGCCCACTCAATCAAACCTGTTTCTAGGTCCATTAGGCGCATGGTCATCTTGTAGTATACATCTTTATCGCTACCTGCATTTTTCACAATGCTAGATAGGTTGCCGTAAAGCATGTATTGAGCACCAACCATTTTACCAAATTGGATCGCTGTGCTTTGGTTAACAAGCTCATCCGTATTTTGGAAGTTAAGTTGTTCACGCACAGACTCAACACGATCCATATCAACAAAACGGAACTTACCTGAGTTCAACATCTTAGTAGAGATCGTGTCAGTAATGGATTCAGTGTCAATATGTTCACTGGTTTTGTTCTTAATTCGCTCAACAAAAACGATAGGACGTTGGTCACGAGTAATTGCTGCTACAGAGCCCGACATCATCATGCTATCCACCATTTCAGCCGCGATTTTTTGTAAATCTGTTGAGCCAAAATCGATAGTCGTGGTTTCTGTTGCTTGCGCATCGCCGTAAGAGACTTTGTTAGAACAGCCACCTAAAATGACGGCAAGACCTAAAAGAGCAATAATACTTTTTTTCATGAGAGTTCCTTAGTTTTTCAATACCAGCGCATCGTTAGCGCGGCAGCTTCGGCAGAGCCGTTAAGATTAATCGTCTTGTGCTTCTCTAATTTGCACACGGAATTTTGTGCCATTTGGATTCACAGTAACTTCAGATAACGTGACTTGCTCAAATCCGCGCACAATCATTTTTCGCCACGGACCAGGTTTGGTATTCACTTCTAAACCATTGTTGTCATACCAATAAAATCGGTAAAGAATGTGCTGATCACCTTTGTAATTGCTACTCAGCAGCACGACTCCTCGTGGGCGATCATCAACGTAAGTGGTGGTGATGTTGTCAACTAATAAGCGACTACCTAAAACGTTATCATTAAAAAATACTTTTTGCGTTTGGCCATCAATTCGAATACCAGCCGTGTTTTCGGCGCATCCAACTAAACCAATAGCCATTGCTAAACAAACAAGCCATGCTTTCATTACAGTCTCCCTAGCTGTTTATGCCACACGGTTGAGTGTGCTCCCTGACGAGATACCCATACCAATGTAGTCTGCTGTGCAGGCACTTCAAACTGATAGGTTTGATCACCCAAGTTTAAACTTTGTGTTCCCGGTTTCACGATTTTTGAAGCCGTTTTCACTTGCGCTGGCAATGTTTGCCAACTTCTCGTATCTGGCTGTTCGGTCAATGTGTTCCATACATTGAAAAGTATGTTGCCCACATCATCGCCTTTTTTCGCCGCCTCTTTTCGGATTCGATCTTTTGCCCAAACACGAAGAGCTTGACGGATCACTATTGTAGTAAGGCGTTCATTAAGATCGTTTTGCGCCATCGCATTAACATCAACCAGCGTACTGGAAGGCAATACCTGACCATTTAAAACAACATCGCTAAAACGTTGAGCACCTCGGTTCTGATAATAAGGAAGCGCCAACGAATAAATCGCGCCATTATCGCGACTGTCGTAAATCGGTAAATCAATACGCCACCCTTTCATCGCCTCAACAACACCCTGCTCATCAATAACGATGACTCGCCCTTGTGACTGAGTTAATCCAGAAGGTGCTTTGCCATACCGCTTCTCTAGCATGCGCAAGTCTTCACGCATGCCTAACTTCTTAGCAGCGTATAAGGTGCTTTCTACAACTTGCTTGTTGTCTGGCATTACAGCGAGTGCTCGTCGGTAATCAACGTAAGCACTGTTTAAGTCTCGCGACGCTTCATATAACAAGCCAGAAAGATAGAACAGATAACCATTTTGTACCGCGCTTAGTTTTTTACCAGCATCAGGGTAGTTCGCTAATACACTGCCTAAATTGGCAGACATGCCTTGCTTGTTAAGGTCTTTCTCTGCTGCTTTTAGCTCTTTTTCACGCACCTTTCTTGCCGCTTCCTGAACTTGATTAGCTCGACGCACTTCAACTAGTGCTCCTTCTAAATCGTTTTTCTGTAAGTAATTTAGTCCTAGATACAGGTGCAAAAAGCCAAGTTCGTAATCGGCGGGATGATAGTCTTGGAGATTGTCGTTCACTGCGAGAGAGCCGACGCTCGTTGCCGTGTCTGACACAGATATCGTCGCTCGATCTTGTTGAACACGTACGGCACGATCGCTGCTTTCTAGCGCATTCAAACTTGTCGGGTAATCTTCAGCAAGAAAAGAGATACGACCTTTTTCAAAATTGCCAAGTATCTCGCCACCCACTTCACTTGATTGAAGTTGTTTTGCTTTGGCATATTCCCCTGCAACAACGGCTTGATAAACTTCTTGATTCTGGTTGCTGTAATGGCTAAACAGATTGCCCGCAGATAAATTCGCGCAGCCAGAGGCCATTAAAGCCCAGCTCATCAGCCCTAACAGCTTTACACCTAGTTTCACATTTATCTCCACAAATGTGTCATTCGACAGGAAAAAGAAGTGGGTGAATCGCCACCCACTTTTAAAAGCTTAGCTCAATACCATTGGACCTAGAGGGCGGCCGCCTAGTAGGTGCATGTGAATATGGTAAACCTCTTGGCCACCATGTGGATTACAATTAACGATCAGGCGATAGCCGTCTTCAGCAATACCTTCTTCTTTCGCTAACTTTCTAGCAACAGTGAACAAACGCCCCATCATTGCTTCATCTTCAGCTTCTACATCATTCGTTGTTGGGATCAGTTTATTCGGAATAATGAGAATATGGCTTGGTGTGCGAGGGTTAATGTCGCGAAACGCAGTCACCAAATCATCTTGATAAAGGATATCGGCAGGGATTTCCTTGCGAATAATTTTACTAAAGATCGTTTCTTCCGCCATGAGGACTCCATTTTATAAACGTAATTAGACCCCAATTAGTATGCGCCAACCAAAAGCGGAGCTCAATAAAAACAGTGTTCACTTAACATTATTAATCAAATGCTAATTAACGAAGCTTTTTTTGTCGTGTGCGTCATAAAATGCGCATCACAAACTGAATACAATCCAATGAATTTTGTTACTTTTTTAAGACAATTATTATTTTTATACCCAAGTAAATTCAAAAATACTTGGGTAGCTTGTCTATTTTTGGGAGAGGAAGCTCACTTATGCGAGGTTCAGTTATTAAAAGGATGTATGCCGGCTTTGCACTGATCATCATCCTATTTGCCGTCACAATTGCCATTATGATGGGAGGAATGAGTGATATTCACGGAAAATTTGGCACGGTTTCTAAATCATCCCTACCGTTGGTATCGTTATCTAATCAAACCAGTGTTGAGCTGCTTTCTGCCGACAAATCATTTAAAGACTTCCTGACGACAGAGAATAAACAACGCATGGATGAAATGCGTCAGGAATTTGCTAGATCTCAACAGCGCTTCGAATCCACATTGGCTCAACTGAAAACCGCAAGCCAAATCTACCCTTCTCTTGCCGAACCGTTTTCAGAGTTAAAAACGTTAGAGCAGAGCTATTTTACAGAAGCTCTAGAGGCCATGGACAACTACGAAGCAATGTTCGCGGCTCAAGAAGAAGTGCAAAAATCCTCACGCCGCTTCCAAAAACTGAATACCGAACTGTCGGTTGGTCTTAAAGAATATGTGGCAGATCAAACCAGCATTTCTGTCAAAGTCATGGCAAAGAGCTACTTTATCAAGTTAAAAGATGCCGAAGTGATTACTTCTGATGCCCTCGCCAGTTCCAACCCTGAGTTTGTTACGCAAGCCGTGGCTAAAAACCGCAAAGCAGTAACACACTTGAATTACGCATTCCGCGGGTTGGTGACTCAGCTTCCTGAGCTAGAAAAAGCATTTGGCGAATCTGTAGAGCAATTTACTCGTGACGTTGGTATGCGTGGCGGTGTGCTAGACCAACATAATAATTACCTCAATGCTCGCGCCGCTTTGTATAACAATATCGCCAACCTAGCAAATAAAGTGGATTCAACCATGGCGATTCTTGAGCAATTCACGACAACCGCAACAGATAAGCTCAATGAATCATTGGCAGACGCAGGTGACATATATTCGGCGGGTGTAACGAAAGCCATCATCATTGGCGTTATTGTCGTTTTACTCGCGACAGCGATTGGCTACCACATCGCACAAAGCGTTCGCGAACCGTTGACTCGTATTCTAAAAGTGTTAGAAAGCCTGACTGAAGGTGATATGACACAGCGTATCGATATTCGCTATAACAACGAATTCAGCCGTGTGAGTGGACACATTAACTCACTCGCCGACAACCTTCACGAGATCTTGGTGAAACTCAACGAAGCGTCAGAAAACCTATCGTCAACCGCGACAACCAACGAACGCACCTCTTCGCAAGCACAAATTAAATTGAGCTCTCAACGCGAACAAACGGCAAACGTCGCTACTGCGATGACAGAAATGTCTCATTCAGTGCAAGAAGTCGCGCAAAGTGCGCAAAGCTCGCTAGAAATGGTGCAACGCGTCGAATCTGCCTCTGAAGAAGGCAGAAATGTTATGAGCAGTAACATCTCAACCATTAATCAACTAGAAACACGTTTGAACGAATCGGTTTCCGCAGTTTCTGAGCTACAAAAGATGAGTGGTCAAATTGGATCTATCCTTGATGTGATCCGCAACATTGCGGAGCAAACCAACCTACTGGCATTGAACGCGGCAATTGAAGCGGCTCGCGCTGGTGAACAAGGTCGCGGCTTCGCGGTAGTGGCAGATGAAGTACGAGTACTCGCATCAAGAACGACTCAATCAACCACTGAAATTGAATCCATGATCAGTAATCTGCAAGCTAGCTCGCAATCGGCGAACCAAGTCATACAAAGCTGTATGAGCGATATGGAGATGTCGGTTGAGCAAGCGTCAAAAGCGAACAGCTCAATGGAAGAGATCCAGGCGCTAATCATTGAGATCAGCCAAATGAGTACGCACATTTCACAAGCAGCAGCAGAGCAAAGTGAAACATCAACAGACATTGCTCGCAGCATCGAAGATATCAACAGCATCGCCGATGAAAGTTTCCAAGCCATGTCGAGTATCGCACAAACCAGTGAATCACTGACCCACTTGGCTCATCAGCAAAATGAATTGGTCCACCGCTTTAAGTTATAAATACTTTATAATTAAGAGCATTAATTAGTGCAATCAACTGTATAAGGGCGACTTTTTGTTAAGTCGCCCTTGTTTTTTGTCGGCCATGTCTACATATGATTAATAAGGCCAGCTCATCCCCTTGCACAACTCTTTTCGAGCGGCCTCATAAAAAGGAAAATCTATGGCTGTTCATGTTGGTATTATCGACCAAGACCCAGTGAGATTGGTCACTCCTCTATTAGATAATCGTACGCTAAGCACACATATCGTCTTCATCGGAGACAAGAGCCAGTTAGATATATTTGACCGACTGAGTGCCGTTTTAGCTCAACGAGAAATTACTTCTGAATTTTTTGAAATTCCATCCGCTGTTAATACATCTCTGATCAAACAAGCAATTCAAAAACTGGCAAAAGACCTTCATGAACGCGGCGAAGATGTAAAATTGAACGCGAGCTGTGGTCTTCGTCATCGCTTGTTGTCGGTGTACGAAGTTTTCCGTACCTATCGCTGGCCAATTTTTGTGGTTGAGCCTAGTAGCGATAAGCTTTGTTGGTTATACCCTGATGGCAAAGAAGATACCCAAGTCGAAGATCACATTACGATTGCAGATTACCTCACTATCTTTGGTGCACGCGGCGAGTTTCATCACGTTGATTTACCACCTCTTCTTGATAAAAAATTGTATGAACTTGGTGAACGATGGGCCTCAAATGCGCTTGAGCTTGGGCCAGGTCTAGCAACACTTAACTACCTTGCAACCACATGCCGCAAAGAACAAAAGCTTGATGTCGAGCTCTCCGAAAAACAGCAGGGCTACCGTGAGCTCAACATGTTGCTTTCAGATTTAGTAGAAGCAGAAATCGCCACCTATGAGAATGGCGTTTTAACGTTTGCAGATGAAGATGCTCGACGCTTTTCAAACGGTGAGTGGTTAGAAACTTTGGTTCACAGCACCGTGAAGCAAATCCAAGACACCATGCCGACGATCCAAGATCGATCGTTAAATGTTCAGGTTTATCGTAAACTTGGTGAAAGTGAAGTACGCAATGAGTTAGATGTCGCAACAGTTGTAAACAACAAGCTGCACATCATCGAGTGCAAAACCAAAGGCATGAGAGATGACGGCGACGATACTTTATATAAGTTAGAATCGCTTCGCGATCTATTAGGTGGCTTGCAAGCGCGCGCAATGTTGGTGAGCTTCCGTCCTCTTCGTCACAATGACATTACTCGTGCTGAAGACTTAGGGCTAGCCCTGATTGGCCCTGATGAGCTTAAAGATTTAAGAACGCACTTAACGGCTTGGTTTAAAGACGCGGGCGGTTCAGACGAGATATAGTGCCATTAAGAAAAGCTAAAATTCACAACGATAAAAAGCAGCATTAATGCTGCTTTTTTTATACCTAAATTTTAGCTGTACGCATTTCTATAAGTAGAAAAAAACCAGAGGTTAGCCTCTGGTTTTTTCTGTTTGTTTAAATGCCAACTATAGAGGCTTAAAGCATTTTACGCGCTGCTTCTACAACCACTTTAATTGAACGCGCTTCCGTTTCTTTCAGAGTTGAATGATCTGGAATCTCTTTTTGTGTACGGTTGATGATAACACCAGCCACACAACCCGCTTTTAAACCAGAGCTCGCACACATTGTTAGCAGTGTTGCAGACTCCATCTCGAAGTTAAGTACGCCCATGTCTTGCCATTCTTGCATAGAGCCTTGGAAACGCTTAACAACACGACCAGAGAACGTATCGTAACGTTCTTGACCAGGGTAGAACGTGTCGCTTGATGCAGTCACACCCATGTGAACTGTAGCGCCAGACTCTTCTACCGCTGCTTTCATTGCGGTTGCTACTTCAAAGTCAGCAACTGCTGGGAATTCCATAGGAGCAAAGTGTAGGCTCGCACCGTCAAGACGAACTGACCCCGTCGTTACGATCATGTCACCCACGTTTACATGTGGTTGAATTGCACCCGTTGTACCAACACGTAGGAAAGTACGAACACCAAGCTGTGCCAATTCCTCAACTGCGATAGAGGTAGAAGGACCACCAATACCTGTAGAACAAACCACAACAGGTTTACCGTCTAACTCTGCACGGTATAGCGTGTATTCACGATGGCTTGCTAGAAATACTGGATTTTCCATTTGTTCTGCGATTTTTTGAACACGCGCTGGGTCACCAGGAATGATCGCTAGAGTCGCACCATTAAGATCAGCTTCAGTAACACCTAAATGGAATACAGCTTGAGACATAAGTCGCTCCTTATTGTGGCTTATTTTATGAACAATAAGCTCATTAATCAGTTATTGGGTACAGATGCACTGTAGCGAACCTTTCACCAACATAGAGTGATCACAATCACAATGACAAAATGTAATGAAAATGAAATTTCAAACAAAACTGGCATTGATCACACTTTAAGGGGCGTTAGATCATTTTGTTGCATAGCAATGCGTGATTTCAAGGACGAGAAAAACGTCTGATCGCATCAGGTGAATACGGTTAAAAAAAGCCCGATACACGAATGCCTCGGGCTATTAATGAGTGGGATCAATGGTTAGGTCAGTTATTTGATCTGCTTGGACTCAAAACGAAGTAATCTCAACGCATTCAATGTCACCAGTGCTGTTGCACCACTGTCGGCTAATACAGCAACCCACAACCCAGTTACACCAAGTAAACTTGTCACTAAGAATACACCTTTCAAACCTAGCGCTAACGCGACATTCTGACGAATGTTACTTAGCGTCGCACGCGACAGTTCTATCATGGCAGGTAGCTCAATCAAACGGTTGTGTGTTAACGCCGCATCAGCAGTCTCGAGTGCAACATCCGTACCGCCTCCCATCGCAATGCCGATACTCGAAGCTTTCATGGCTGGAGCATCATTGATACCGTCTCCCACCATCGCAACGGTATGTTGTTGTGATAGCTTCTCGACGTAATGCACCTTGTCTGCAGGTAACAAACTCGCTTTATAATCCAAGCCTATTCTATTTGCCATTGCTTCTGCACTTCTCGGGTTGTCACCCGTTAGCATCACCGACGTGACCCCAAGTTCCTTCAACATTGCGATGGCTTGCTGGGCATCTGAGCGCAATGTATCTTGCCATGCGATCACGCCAATGACCTCGTCATCGAAACGCACAATGACAACCGTTTTACCTTGTTGTTCCAACGTAACCACTTGCTCTTTGGCTTGTTGAGAAAGTGGAAAGTCTGCCTTTGAAGGCGTGACCACTTGGACCATTTTTCCATCGACGTAACCTGTGACACCAGAGCCTACTTGCGCGGTTTTATCCAACGCTTCAGGAATAGTAAGCCCCTGCTCTTGCACTTTGGTAACTAAAGAAACCGCTAGAGGATGACTTGAACCAATCTCGATTGACGCAGTTAGGCTAAGTAACTTGTCTTCATCCATATCAAAAGCAAAGACGTCGGTCACTTCTGGTTTACCTTGCGTCAGTGTCCCAGTTTTATCAAATGCGACAGACTCAACCTTGCCAAGCAACTCAAGCGCCGCACCACCTTTGATCAATGCGCCCCGCTTAGCCGCTGCCGCCAAGCCAGAAGTGATCGCCGCAGGCGTTGAAATTACTAATGCACATGGACAAGCAATCAACAGAAGGGCGAGTCCTCGATAGATCCACGTTTCCCACGGTTGGGCAAATAGTAATGGCGGCGTAACGATAACCATCAGAGACACCAGCATCATTAGCGGCGTATACCAACGGCTAAATTTATCAAGAAAGCGTTCTAATGGTGCCTTACGAGATTCGGCTTCTTCAATCAAATGAAGAATTCGGTCTATCGCATTCTCGCCCTGACGGGAAGTCACCTGTAAGCGAACCACTTTATCGACAACCACAGCCCCGGCCATCACTTTGCCACCGGTTTGATGTTCAACGGGAACAGATTCTCCCGTTAACGCACTTTCGTCAAAACTCGCAAGCGCATCTTGCAAAACACCGTCGGCAGGCAAACGACCTCCAGGTGCGACTTCTATGATATCCCCTGGTTTAAGCTGAGCAGCTGGTACTTCTTTACGCTCTCCATCAATAATTAAAATTGAATTTTCTGGGACTAAGTCCATTAACGCCTGGACACCGCTTCGCGCGCGAGATGATGCATATGCTTCTAACTTTTCACCAATAAGGAAAAGCAATAACACCATTGCGGCTTCGGCGGTTTCACCTAAATATAAAGCGCCGAGCGCCGCTACACTCATTAACGTTTCAATCGCAAAAGGCGTACCGCTACGCGCCAACTTAAATGCTTTGAGCGCGATTGGGTATAAACCAAGTAAACACGTCAAAGTGAATAACCAAGCGCTTATTTGAGGGTCGATCTTAGAAATTACTGCCGCAGTAGCCATTGCACCAGCAATCGAGAGAATTTGGATGTTGTCTCTTATGACGCCAAGCCAGCCTTTCTTTGTAGTGCTTGGTTTTGGAGCATCAAGTGAAGAGAGCGGGAAACCCGTTTTTTGGGCTGTCTGCTCTATCGTAGCTATCAGCTCTAGACCATCAAAATCGACGACCAGTTTTTCTGTTGCAAACAAAACCTTGGCTTGGCTGACGCCTTGTAAAGACGTAATGGCTTTCTCAAGCTTTTGCGCACAAGATGGGCAATCCATACCTGACACAAGCCAAGCGTTCCGAACGGAGGAATTACTCTCCCTTGTGGGATCGTCTTCCTCGCCTGTGTCAACGCTGCAGCCTCCTCCACTACAGCAAGAGCTTTCAGAAACATCAACACTGGCCTGAGAGATATTGAGCGAAGATTTTACTGGCGCACAGCATGACTCGCTTGCACCAAGCGGCACCGCAGTTTTGATTTTGCTAGATTGGCAACCTTGATGTTTTGTACACATAATTTTTTCCTTATTGGTATCGGTGATTTACCTATTGCTAAGGATAAACCTTAGAGTAAGCTCCAAGGTCAAGATAAATTTGTACAGTTCGGCGATAGAAAATAAAAAAGACGCCGAAGCGTCTTTCCAAACCAGTTTAAAAGCAATATTCCGTAAAGTTTAAACAGAGAGGTTAAACGGGATGCTTAAAGCACTCATTTAATGTCATTCCTATGGCACGCAGCACGTCTCTTCTTGTGATAACACCAACCAACTTACCTTTGCCATCCACCACTGGATACATTTTCGGCTTTCCAACTTTCATCATGTCAGCCAGTTCAATTACTGACATTTCTGGAGAAACAGATAAGACATCATCATGCATACACTCTTGTACCGTATGTGTATCTTGGCAGTGATAACTTGCTTTCACCAACTTATCTAATAAGTCTTGCTCCGATAAAAACCCAACCACTTTTTCATTTTCATCAATGACAGGGCCACCTAGTGTGACACTTTGCATTACTTTGTTTAAAGCTGCCGAAAGTGACATATCTTTCGTGAAAGTCACCGCTTGCAACGTCATGTAATCTTTTACTTTTAATGAGTGCATTCTTATCTCCTTAAGGGCATTTTATTGCGGCCTTTAGATAAGTGTCGCCTAATTTCCTGATTTTACTAAATGGAAAGGAGTAATTTTATTTATAGGCACAGCCTATTGAACTAAAACAAAATTAACTCACCGAACAACATTCACTGTATTTCGTTAAACGCAAGATTCAGCCAGGCTGATTTTTCTAGGCAATAAATACAACAAAGCCAGTCAAATTGACTGGCTTTGTTATTAAGTAATTGTTGCGTTAGCTATGTTGGCGGCGCATGTTGTCTAAAATAATGCCAGTCGCCATCGCGACATTCAGTGATTCGGCACCGCCAAACGCCGGAATCGTGATTTTATCTGTCACGAATTTTGCTGCGGCTTCGCGCACACCATGAGATTCGCTGCCCATCAACAAAATACCTTCAGCAGCGAAATCCGTTTTATGAACGCTCTCTCCTTCCAAAAACGCGCCATATACTGGCAATTTGGCGTGTTCCAAGTAACTTGGCAAATCCACCAAACTCACTTGTACGCGGCCAAAGCTGCCCATGGTCGCACTGATCGTTTTAGGATTATAAGGATCAGCACAATCTGTACTCGCAATAATGTGCTTGATGCCATACCAGTCTGCAACACGAATAATCGTACCTAGATTACCAGGGTCGGATACACCATCTAGCGCAATCATCAAGCCTTTCGCTTGAGGCTCTTTTACACTCGGAATTTCAACCACAGCAATGGCCGCATTATTGCTCACAAGCGTGCTCGCTTTGGTCAATTCATCAAGCGATGCTTCAACACAATCAAAACGATTTAGCGTACTAGCATTTTGTTCGAGAAATGCCGCTGTTGCAAAAACCTGCTTCACCTTCAATGAACTACTTGCTAGCTCTAGTACGTTCTTTTCACCCTGAACTAGGAATAAGCCATGCGCTTTACGCTGTTTCTTTTGACCTAAAGCACGAAGCAGTTTTAATTGGTTTTTTGAAATCATTAAAGTATCCCAGGTGAAAATGGTTATTCGGCGAGCGTACCCTAAACAATCTTCACGACAGTTCGGTATCAAGCGGATGAGATTATAAATTATACCTAAATAACCTCAAGAAGCTTGATCATCAGAAGACGTTGAACACCAAGCGTAGCCAAAATAAAAGAAGGCTCAAAAACGAAAAAAGCCCTGCGATAACGCAGGGCTTTCAAAGGGTGGGACCCCAGCCACATCCCGGCACACAAGTCACACGCTGCGGCTGCTTCCTTCCGGACCTGACCGAGTTCACGAGCTATTGTTGCGAGAGGACCAGAGCCCCATAATTCTTTTCGAGAGGTCTTGCCTCAATCGATGGGGCGATTATTCAGTATCAGCTCTCATAATGCAAGAGCAAAAACCTTGAATTTCATCATTTCATTACCGTTTGAACAAAACTCGATCAATTCATTCCTTTATGATGAAACCGTGCAGTCACGATAAGAGGAGTCGTGCCGTGAGGACTGCTTACTCATGTACATGTCTTCATCAGCCAAATGCATCGCTTGCTCTAAGCTCATGTGCCGTTCCCTTTTTGCAGAGAAACCAATAGAGATACTTATAGACTCCAAATCACTACATAATTTGCCTTTCACATCGATTCTACTGAGCTCTCTCATTGCTCTAGTTAACTCGGCTTGCGTAGGATAACCCAGTAATATGAACTCATCCCCTCCAATTCGATAACATCTTCCCGACCAGACATAATGAATTTTTAGCGCCAGTAGTTGTAAAACTTCGTCCCCAGCGCGATGACCATAAGTGTCATTGATTCGTTTGAAATGATTAATGTCTAAGTAAAGTATGGATAGATCTTTGTTTACTCCTTTTCGATACTTTACTTGCAACGCACGACGATTCCTTAACCCTGTTAAGTTGTCAGTGTTCGATTGACGGTAAAGATAAAGCGAAACACAAATAGCAAACAATAATACAAAGATAAACACAGCTTGTGTTTGCGTCGCTAATCGAATCTCATATTCAAGTGCGGTACGCCAATCTGGGCGTACATCGTACTGAGCAATGATCTTATCAACTTCTAACATCGCTATCGCTCGACTGAAGAAAGGCGCAAGCATGGCTCCTTTTTCATTCGCGACCAATCCAACAGAGAGTTGTGACTCATAAAACTCGCCAATAGCGGTATCCTGCTCTATCGGAACCAATTCACTGAGACGTAAAAAATGATTGAGCATCGCCGTATCCATCGGAATGTAATCGACTTCTTCATTTAGTAGCCCCTGAATGAGCTCTTGTTGGGTACGATAACGTTTGAGTTCTTTTAGCGGTAACAGTTGCGTCATCATTTGATCGAAAAAGTCATCCTTAACTACGCCAATCCGCTCAGATATCAACTGTGAAACATGAGAGTATGTGCTCGGTTTGTAACCTAAACGCTTGACCATCACCGATGCTGGCGCGTAATGGGGCTTTGGAAAGTAGCTAAATGCGCGCCGCTCACGGCTGACCGTTAACGGCGCCAAAATTTCGAAATTACCTTGGATAAACTCATGGTACATAGAACCCCAGCTTTCACCAGGCTCACTAATGATCAAGCAGTTTAAAGCCAAGATCTCACAGCTTCTCAGGACTACATCAGCCGTCATCCCTTCGACACTACCATCTGCGTTGTATACAACATATGGAAAGATAGATTCGAGCTTAATCCGTATTGGTTCATTAAAATCAAGGGGTAATAAACGAATAGAATCACGCAACGCTGCTCGCCTTAATTCAAATTGATACTGGGAAATTTCTTCGCGAAGCTGCTTTTGCACCGCTTCCCCGTGAATAAACGTAGCGAACGTGTCCAACTCTTCAAGATGATGATCTTTTTTACTGATGATGGATACGGGCTTTATCGAAATCTGATCATTGAGCATCTTGGCGTCAAACCCCTCCATCAGCATCGGCTTGAGCTGGTTAATGGCATCGACAACGCCATCCACAGCACCTGAACGTAGCAGTGTTACTGCTTGTTCGTGACCTTGATAAGAGATCTGTTCTAGCTCAGGGTAGTGTTGTTTAAGTAATTGGGCATAAACTGTATCTTTGGGGACGCCAACACGCGAAATGTCACTCAACGTCGAATCTTTTAAACCAAAGAGGTAGGTATATTCGATATTTGTTGGGCGGGAATAACTAAAACGTTGAGCACGTTCTTGTGTGTAAGTGATATTCGCAGCAAAGTCCGCTTCCCCATTCGCTACTGAATTTAGAATGGCATCAAAGCTGGAGTAGTTCACGTATTGAACGGTAAAGCCAAACTCCTTTGAAGCAGCATTGAAAAGAACACGAGTGACGACATCATCCGCTTCAGTCGCGACTTTATAATGAGCAATTAAAGGGGCTTCGGCTTTTACATTCAAACTCAAGAGGCAACATGCAAAAAGCAACAGTGTTCGAGCAAAAGTTGTCATGACAAACTTATCTTAAATCAACCACTTATATTGTGGTTATTATTATTGGAAGTGTAGTAAATATGAAATGAAGAACATATACTAATCTCCATTTTGTTCCACAACCAATTCGATACTCTGCCGCACATGTCACTTTTTACCTGACTAAAAACTCATAATTCAGCCTGTTCATCGCTACTACGTAAAATATAGTCAGTCATCCAAGCCGTCCCTAACAAACAGATCCAAACCACGAAAACAGGGTTTGGCACATCCGTGGTCGGGCTGACGACTAAAGCGGCAAAACCCACAGTCGGCAATGTCCAACATAATAATTTGCTCCAACGAATGGTATGTTGAAGCTTCGCAAGTGCTTCCATTGACGCTAACATTCCCGTCAAACTTAACGCCATAAGAACGGCGTACGGTAGGCCTGCAATCCACAATGGGAGCAACAAAAACAACGGCCACCAGCTGTGTTTATTGGATGGCGTCCAATGCGCAGCCGACCACCACATCGCCATAACCGCAATGGTTTGAACCACTGTAACCCAAGCAGAACCATCCAGCTTACCGCCTTGCTGTGTGACCATAAGACCAACTTGCAGTGTAAGTACAATAAGACCAGCGGTGAGCAACACACCTAAAGAGCTTCTACGAGAAAATACCACCATTAAAAGTGGGAAAAGGATCAAAACACCAACCGACAAAGCAATTGGCTGCATTGAGAGTGTCGCACCAAAAGCCATCATCGCGCCCAGCAATACTAAGCCAGCGAACCCACCTTGTGGCAGAACCCACAGCGCGGGGATCATAAGTGCAAGAACG
This sequence comes from Vibrio sp. 2132-1, assembly GCF_033344315.1. Taxonomy (NCBI): domain Bacteria; kingdom Pseudomonadati; phylum Pseudomonadota; class Gammaproteobacteria; order Vibrionales; family Vibrionaceae; genus Vibrio; species Vibrio sp. 2132-1. The sequence goes on from NZ_JAWPON010000013.1 coordinate 166,349, forward strand.
GGAATGTCACCCTCGCTCAAACTCATCGCCCGAACACAGACAACAGCGAGTAAGGTCGTAACGAAAAATTGAAGTGTCGATAAAATCATAGCGCCTCCTGGCTTCCCCACCTACTTGGTAACTCAACGGCAAAAACTGGGATTGAAAGTCGTTGAGAGGGTCTAGATTCAAGCTTAGCTTGCGTTTGCTTCATGCTGTTTAAGGCTCATCAACCAACGACACTAAAGAACAGAAAATGTAATTCTTCAAAGTGAGTCGCTGGCAACACAAGGGTTAAGAACCGTTAGCAATATACAAGTCCAATGGTTTACCATTCCTTAGTAACCCAAAATAGACACTTTTGAGTATGGACCAATTTTTAGCGCAAATCTTTGCTGTAATTCACCAAATTCCAAAAGGAAAAGTCTCCACCTATGGGGAAATTGCCAAAATGGCCGGTTATCCGGGCTATGCGAGACATGTTGGTAAAGCACTGGGCAATTTACCAGAAGGCAGTAAACTCCCCTGGTTTAGAGTGGTAAATAGCCAAGGAAAAATATCTTTAAAAGGCAGAGACTTAGAGCGACAAAAAAAGAAATTAGAAGCAGAAGGGATTGAAGTATCGGAAGTTGGCAAAACTTCACTTAAAAAATACAAATGGCAGCCTTAAGCTGCCATTTTTTGTTCTCAGTACGTCGTATTAACGTGTTCCAACTAGACGAATATCTAATTGGTGAGTTTGTGCTTCATCTGTAATAACACCGTTATGTGTGTCGCTGATAAAACGCAGCTTTCCATCTACCTCAATGCGAGCACGAACGCTGTAACGATGGTTTGGTTTGATTTCATTGCTGTCGTAACTCAACTCAAAAGAAAGAGGAACTTGCTTACCTTCTGTTTCGAATGTCTGTTTCGCCAACACTTTTGCTGGCGCATCCGCCAAGGACACATCTTCTAACGCAATAGTAACCACTGCGTTTGGTGGCAAGGCAATCCGCTCGCGATAAGCCACTGTACCTGTAATCGTCTTCATTGACGCTTCTGTAGATTCCATTTCTGTATTTTGAGAAGTTTGGCAACCCACTAACGCAGCCCCAAAGAGTAGAGAAGTAACAAGTAGTAGTGTTTTTTTCATATATTCCTCGAAAAGAGCATTAAACCGAAGCAATTATAGGTGTGGAATATAAAACTGTCTGCTTCCTGTCACTTTATTTGACAATAGTTTGACTGAGTTAGAATTTATCAAACAATTGATTTTGTTTCATAATTGGAACAATACTATTTCTAAGTTACTCAATAGTTCTTAACTATGCCACTTCACAAGAGTGAGGCTGTTGAGGTAACTTGGAATGAAAGACAACGGTGAGGAGACACAATGAGTAAACCACTACGAGAATTGCTCAGCCTACTACAACTCGAAAAATTAGAAGAAGGCTTGTTTCGTGGCCAAAGTGAAAACCTAGGTTTGCCTCAAGTTTATGGCGGTCAAGTAATTGGGCAAGCACTTTCTGCTGCGCGCTACACCGTTGAAGAAACACGCACGGTACACTCCTTCCATAGCTATTTTTTGTACCCTGGCGATCCAGAAAAACCTATTATTTATGACGTAGAAAATCTGAGAGATGGCCGTAGCTTTAGCACTAGACGCGTAAAGGCAATTCAAAATGGACGCCCTATTTTTTACCTAACCGCATCCTACCATGGCGATCAACCTGGGTTTGATCATCAAAAAGAAATGCCAGATATCCCTGGTCCAGAAAACTTTGCCTCAGAGAGTGAGCTCGCAAGCCATATTGCAGAATTTCTACCCAAACGCTTACGCAAAACATTTTGCGGGGAAAAGCCAATCGAAACTCGCCCCGTTACGGTTATCAACCCTTTGAAGCCCAAAAAAGCAGAACCCAAACAGTACCTTTGGATTCGTGCTAATGGTGAAATGCCAGAGAATCAGCTAATTCACCAGTACCTTCTGGCCTACGCATCCGATTGGGGATTCCTTGTAACAGCAATGCATCCACATGAAGTCTCATTAATGACGCCTAACTTTCAAGTGGCCACCATTGACCACTCTATCTGGTTCCATCGCCCGTTTAAGATGGATGAATGGCTTCTATATGCGATAGAGAGCCCAACGGCGAGCAATACTCGTGGGTTGGTCCGTGGCGAAATATACAACCAGCAAGGTCACTTAGTGGCGACCGCCGTGCAAGAAGGGGTGATGCGCTACACGAAATAGCTCGTGTTCGCTAGACGAAAAAAGGAGTGCTGTTCCGCACTCCTTTTTTAATGGGTATCAAACGATGATTAATTTGGTTGATACTTCATGTTAACAACCGACCATTCGTAAAGTGATTTCGGGTAACCATATTCGCCTTTCCCGTAAATGACATTTGGGTCGGCATAGAATCCACCTTTATTCGTTGCTAAAAATTCACGAACCCCACGACGATAAGTAATCACAGGTGCTACTAACTCATACTCTACCTTTTCCATCTTCGAGTCATCAATTATTAAGAACCGAGTCATACGAATCGTGCTGCCGCTGGTGCAGTACCCTGGGTCATCATAGTCAATTGCTTCAAAAGGCTTGAGATCATCTTCGAACAGCTCTGATGTACATCCATCAAATCGAGCTAAGTGTACCCACGCTCCTTTTATTAGAGTTTGGTCATCGTTACCCACCGGCTTGAATGCAAGTAGTGCAATCTTACCTTTGCCGTATAATTTCAATTCTTCGTCCGTTGGCTCACGCACTGAACGAACGTTCATCAAACCAAACTCACTTTCTTCTAAGTTAGAAAACTCACGTGCATTTAGCGTGCTAAACAATACTGTTTGTTCAGTTTCAAGCAATGTATATTGATCCGCAACACCTTCATCTGCAAAGCTTAGATACAGCTGGACTTTCTTACTTTCCAACGCTTTGTAATCTCGAGATTCTCCTTCCGAAATGTCGAGAGAAATCCAACGTCTTTTTACTGGCGGGAGATCAAGTAACGTCAGCTCTTCCTTATCAACATCTAATGAAGCGACTCCTTTAATTGTTGAGCTGGATATTTGATAGCTGCGGTTTCCTATTGGTGTACCAAAGTCTAGCTTAACCTTTTTAAATGGTTCAAATTCCACCTTCATTGTAGAAGCACTTAAACCAGGGTGATTCGCTTTGTTAATAGTGCCATTTACGACGATTGTTTTAGCTTTGTAGTTGCGCCCAGTAAGGGTAACCTCTAATTGGTACGTGCCTGCATGCAGGATTTTCAAACGCCCTGTATCAGGAGAAACTAGCTCGACCACAGGGTCTTTTTGGTTAATAAGACGGTAACTTGCCTTCGCAATCCCACCACTCATCACTGGTGAGATAACACTACCAGCGGAGAATTCTACCGTTGGGTAAGTAACCGATACCGGGTTTGTGCCTTGTTTAATCGTGACCGAGAAACTACTTTCACCCGGATCCACTTTGTCGTCCCCCGCATCCGAAACAATAATTTTTGTGCTACCCGCGTTAAGAATTTGCATGGCACCCGTTTGGCTGTTTAAGGAAACCACATCTATTGCTGCGTTGTCTGCAAATCGGTACGTAACTTCCCCAACCGTACCAGAGATTTTCGGCGCAACAAATGTTTGGCCAACCTTCCAAATCTCTTCCACATCGGATTGAACTTCAATTCGGCTCGGCGCGCTCAAAATTGTCACGTAGACTTTTTGATCAGGACCAACGGTATAATTCGCGCTCTCTTTTCTGCGCACAGTTAGCGTCGCTTTACCCGCTTTATACACATGGAGACGTCCTTCACTAAAACCACCGACAACATCTGGTGCGGTGTTATCTACAATCTCAATTTGCTCGTCAGCACTCAAACCAAAATCACGGTGAAGATCAAAACTGTATTTGTTGCTGTATACAACGTCATAATCGTGCGTTGCCATCGGTTGGCCTTCAGCCTTTGCAACTTTGATGACGACATTAAATTGAATAGGTTGGTAGAACTCCCCACCATCGTCTTCAAACTTAAGGTCGTACTCACCCGCAGTCACTACCTCCAACTTGCCGTCAGTCATTCGTAAGCCATTAGGTAAGCTGCTAACTAGATTTACGTTACCTTTTTGCCCTTTAAACGCCAGAGGGATTGAAAGATTTGGTTGATAAGTAAGCGGCATTTCAATGTCTTTTATAACTGGATGAGGCGCGCGATTAACTTCAAGATCAAAACGAGTTTTGCTTGCAGGATAATTACGCATGTCATGCTCGTAAATTTCCACTTCAGCAGCACCAACACCTTTGATCAGTAATGCTTCACCATTTTCTGTTTTAGCAACAACGTCTTCACCACGAATGATTCTCAGCTCATAGTCACCGTAGGCGTTCGTCACCTTAGGGAAAATTCGTCCACCTTCCTCATAAGTTGTGACAATATCCGCTGCGCTGATTTCTTGACGCTTGCCTTGTTTTACATCCACAAAAAATTGCGCTGTTTGCTGTTTATCTAGAAACGCGTCGCTGTAAGTTGCAGTCGCTTCAACCGTTAATCGCCCAACATTATGAACAAGAAGCAAACCCGTTTCAGGGTCTAGCAACTCGGCCACCTTGCTGTCTGGTACGCTATTTATGATTTTGTAAGAAATACGTTGCGTTTGAGCTTTATCTAGACGCACTGGTTCTAACGTCAACCCTTCTCGATACTCGTCTTCAAGCAAAGCGAACTGTAATTGCCCCGGAGCTACTGCATGCAGTTTAACCGTAGCGCGAACTTGTTTCGGCAAGTAAAAGTCGTTACCTGAATCAGTAATCAGCACCGATGCCTGACCAACTGAACCTAATGAATATACCGACCCGTTCTCATCAACACGAATCAAGTTATGACCACTTTCTACCTCATAACTCAGTTCGCCTTTTTGGCCACGGACGATCAACGCTTTTCCTTCTGACTCAATCGCATTGAAATTCAGATCACTCACTGAAAGTTCAGTATTGATACCTCGCTCTACAGTCACAGAAAATCTTGCTTCAGAAGATTCATAAGCAGAGCTACTATCTGTAGCAAGAATAGTCGCCGTTCCTGGGCGCAGAATTTGTAGTATTCCTGAGTCATTAATTTGCACGACATTTGGCGGATTAGAATCAATGACTTGGTAAGATACCGACCCATGTACATTGCTCAGTTTTGCTTCAGTAACCGTTCCCACTCCTTCAAACTTCAATACCGTGTCTTCCACTTTTAATTGCGGACGGTTCTGCTTTGTTATCGTAGTTGGTGTCTTCGTATTGTTCGGCTTAGAGTCTCCCCCACCGCCACAGCCAGCAAGTAAAGCTGCGAGAAAAAGCAAATAGTAATTTCTGTTCATTTTTAGTAATACTTTGTTACATACAAGATGGGGCGATAATAATACGATGTTTTATTAATCACTATCCCCATTTTTGAGTACTTTATTACTTAAGTAATTGCTACTGTATTCATCCTAAAAACAAATACTCAAAAATAGCGACCAAATTACATGAAAACACAAAAAGCAAACGTTTAAATCAAACTCTTCCATTAATTTAGTAAAAATTAATATTCAATAAAATAAAACATGAAAAAGAAAGAGAAAAAATTGCGTTATTTTTTCTTTCATTATGATGTAAAGGATTAATGGACTGTAAAAACAAATGGTTAATGAAAAATAGAAGAGAGAATAAATATCGTTTATATTTATAAAAATCTGGTAGGAAATAGTTTTAAAAGCATAATCAAACTACCTTTTAACATTTAAAATACTAAAAGGTAGAATTAACATTAGATAGAATTCTTATAGGGCGAGTTATTTTAGGATTGGTAACTCTGTTGTGTATTTAATGGACTCCATAGCAAATGTTGAAGTCACATTAGATAGCCCTTTTACGCTATTAACTAACCGCTTATAGAATTCGTCAAAACACTTCATATCTTTGACTAGTACTTTCATCATGTAGTCATACTCGCCAGCCATACGATAAAACTCCATTACCTCAGGAAAGTCACTCACAGTTGTAACAAAATGGTGATACCAACCTTCGGAATGATCAATCGTTTTTAACTGAACAAATGCAATGAAAGATAGCTCGAGCTTTTCTGCACTTAACAACGCCACGCGTTTTTCGATGTAGCCCTCTTCTTCCAACCTTTTCAAGCGCTTCCAGCATGGTGTTGTAGTAAGATTGACTCGCTCAGCCACGTCATTTAATGACAAGGTGCTGTCGGTTTGTAGTAAAGCAAGCAGCTGCTTATCTATTCGATCTAAACTCATTTCTATAAAACCCATAAAATGCAGAAAATTTTTCTACAGATATCTTTATTAAGAGTAACAATAGCAAAGTTTTTCTCGGAAATTATAGATAAATTATCCCTATCTAATACTTATCTATCGATTTCCCAAGGAGAGACGCCATGTGTACTGACCACAATTGGATCAACAATGCAGTGCGTAAAATTGAAGCAGACTTCCAACGTTCTGCTGATACTCACTTATTTAAACTCGAACTACCTTCTCTTGATGGTATCGATATCTATCTAAAAGATGAGAGTACGCACCCTACAGGCTCTCTTAAGCATCGATTGGCGCGCTCATTATTTCTTTACGCTATTTGTAATGGATGGATTGGTCCTGAAACCACTGTAATCGAGGCGTCCTCAGGCAGCACTGCCGTTTCGGAAGCGTATTTTGCGCGTTTACTTGGCTTACCGTTCATTGCCGTCATGCCGAAAACCACTGCACGTAAAAAGATCGAACAAATTGAATTTTACGGTGGTAAAGCGCACCTTGTTGAACGATCAGATCAGATTTATGACGAGTCTCGACGCTTGGCTCAAGAACTAAATGGTCACTACATGGACCAGTTTACTTATGCTGAACGCGCTACTGACTGGCGCGGTAACAACAACATCGCGAACTCTATCTTTAGCCAAATGGAGTTAGAAGATCACCCGATTCCTAGCTGGGTAGTGATGAGTCCTGGAACAGGCGGCACATCCGCAACCATTGGCCGTTTTATTCGTTACCAAAAATACGACACCAAGCTTTGCGTGGTAGACCCTGAAAACTCAGTGTTTTACGACGCTTTCCAGTCAGGAAACCACTCATTGAAAGGTGATACTGGCAGCAAAATTGAAGGTATCGGTCGACCACGTGTCGAGCCAAGCTTTATTGCAGGTGTTATTGACGAGATGCGCAAAATTCCAGACGCTGCCAGTGTGGCAACCGCCCATTGGGTATCTCAGCTGATTGGGCGTAAAGTCGGCGCATCAACAGGCACCAATCTTTACGGTGTGCTGCAATTGGCTTGTGAGATGAAACAACGCGGTGAGAAGGGTTCCATCGTGACGCTTCTATGTGATTCTGGAGAGCGTTACCTAGATACGTATTATGACTTAACATGGGTAAAAGAGAACATCGGCGATATTCAACCTTACTTAGCTCAACTCGAAGTCATTCAAGCAAAAGGTTGCGTTGAGCCAGCTTGTTGCGGCTCAACTAACGCTTAACGTGCAAACTGGACTTTAAAAAAACAGCCCAACTTCATGCGGGCTGTTTTTATCGCTGGGTTTTACTTTTTCTGGCGCGCTTCAAACGCAGCCAATTGTTCTGGCGTTGCCGCTGGTTGATGATTTTGTTTCCATTCATCGTAAGTCATGCCGTAAACACGTTCGCGAGCGTCATCAATATCTAAATCCAAACCGAGATTTTCAGCCTCAGATTTATACCATTTGCTAAAGCAGTTGCGACAGAAGCCCGCAAGGATCATCAGGTCGATGTTTTGTACGTCTTTGTTGGCATCTAAATGCGCCAATAAACGGCGAAATGTCGCCGCGTCTAACTTATCTTGTTCTTCTTGAGTCAAGTTTTTGTATTTGAATTCAGCCACTTTCCTTTCCTTCTCTCTTCTTTAGCTAGCTTTCGTCACCATATCTAGTTAGTCGGTAGTCATGAGTAATAAGTATGCTTTAGCGCAACAATTCCCATTCTAAAATCACTACCTTTGATAAAAGCTGATATGATAATTACCATCCACCCTATTGATTAAATTAACATTTAAACAAATCATTACAACGGTCTTTTACCAAGGTTATCGTCTAGTTATGAAAAACGCCATTCTATTATTGTCTGCCTTGACCATTAGCGTGCCAACTTTAGCTGCTCAAGAACAAGCTCATCAATCTTATTTTTATCTGGGTACTGGTAACGTTGGTTTTGATACACCGTATTTCGGCTCGGATAGAGACAATGAGTGGTCAACACCACATATCACAGTTGGCTGGGGTTACCATGTAAACCAATACCTCGCGTTTGAAGGGGTTCTGCGCTATTCACAAAATGAACTTAAGAACGATGCTCTAAAAACTGACTTAGATCTTCACTATTACCAAGCAGGTATGTCTGCTGTTGTAACGAGTGATGACTTAGGCGATACGCCACTATCACTATTCGGTCGCGTAACAGCGCTTGGCACTCAAGCCGAAATGTACGTACCAAACGAACAAAAAGTCACAGATGATTCAGGCGCACTATTCAACATCGGTGCTGGTGTCCATTGGGATATGAGTACAGATATCTGGTTACGCGCAGAGTACATTTATAATGTCGCGGATATGGGTTTTGAAGATTTTTACGACAGCTACGAAGGTGTACAAATCAGCCTAGGGAAACGCTTCTAATCGAACGCTTCCGAGCTAACTTTAAACCGATAAAGAGAAGCCGAGGTTATTACCTCGGCTTTTATGTTTTAACGTTTGATTTAAGGGTGCGCTATACGGCCCTTCGTATCATGGCTAATTGCTTTTTTTAACTCTGCTTCTACATGACCTGGTGCTTGTGTTTTCGCCGAAATCAATCGGTACATTGCCGGGATAACAAACAAGGTCACCAATGTCGCAAACCCCATCCCGAAAAAGATTACCGTACCCACGGCAATACGGCTCTCATAACCCGCCCCTGTCGATACTATCAACGGAATTGCGCCAGCAAGTGTGGTAAACGCAGTCATCAAGATTGGACGTAGACGTCGCGCAGCTGCATCAATGATCGCTTTTTCAAACCCAACGCCACGATCACGTAGCTGATTGGCAAATTCTACGATCAAAATACCGTTTTTCGTCACCATACCAATCAACATGATCATGCCGATCTGGCTATAAATATTCATACCTTGGCCCATAATAACCAAACCAAGGAAGCCACCAAATACACCCATCGGCACCGTAAACATGACCACTAACGGGTTTACGAAGCTTTCAAACTGAGCCGCCAACACGAGATACGCCACTAGTAGTGCCAATGCAAACACAACAGCAACACTCGCTTGGTTCTCTTTAAAGTCTTTCGACTCCCCCGAATAACTCACCGAAATGTCACCCGGTAAGTTGTCGATGGCTTCCTGGTCTAGGTAATTCAGCGCATCTCCTAATGTATAACCTTCCGACAGGTTGGCAGTAATAGTGATGGACTTCTGTTTGTTGTAGTGAGAAAGACGAATAGAGGCCGCCACTTCTTCAATTTTTGTGACCGCATCTAACGTCACTAGCTGACCGCTATTCGTGCGCAGATAAATCTGACTTAAATCTGCAGCATTATTAAAGCTATTTTCATCACCGCGAAGATACACATCGTACTCTTCGCCACGTTCAACATAAGTCGTTTCGCTTTTACCACCGAGCATGATTTCTAGGGTGTCAGAAATGTCTTTAACACTGACTCCTAGCTCTGCGGCACGCTGTCGGTCAACTGTAACCAATAACTCAGGCGTTTTTTCCGAGTAATCTATCTCTGCTCCTTCCATCATTGGTGATTCTTCTGCTTTGTTCTTTAGCATTTCAGCCCAAACAACGAGCTCATCGTAATCAGAGCCGCCTAATACGAACTGAACTGGCTCACTCGAACCACCTTGGAAACCTGGCATAAATGGGAACACTCGAACATCTGGGATACCTGCCAATTCTTTCCGTACTTTGTTAAGGGCTTGCTGAGCCGTGATATCACGTTCGTTCCAATCTTCTAGAATCATGATCACAAAGCCTGTCTGGTCTCCTGCCTGGCCACCAAACGCTGGCGTTTGGATGCTGAATGACTTCAGATAACCTTGCCCTAGTAATGGCATCAATCGGTCTTCGACAATATCCATATTGGCTGACATACGATTGTATGACGTAGCGTCTGCACCGCGCACAAACGCGAATATCACACCGCGATCTTCTTGTGGGGTCAGCTGGGCCGGTACCTGATTCATCAAGAAATAGCTACCGCCCAAACAAGCTAGAATCACCAGCGGAGCAGCCCAACGTACTTTCAATGCACCTTTCAATAATGCGCGATAGCCACTCTCAAGCTTGCTAAACAAGCGATCAACCGCTTCATTGAATCGATTTGGTTTTACATTCGCTTTCAAAATCTGACTACCTAATACAGGAGTCAGCGTCAGGGCAATCAAAGAGGAGAATATGACCGACATAGCCAGCAATACAGAAAACTCTGTAAATAGTAGACCTACCATGCCATCCATAAAAGAGATCGGTAAGAACACCATCACCAGCACTAATGTTGTTGCTATAACAGCAAAACCAACCTCTCTTGTGCCTTTATATGCGGCGAGTAATGGCGATTCACCGCGTTCAATATGGTGGAAGATATTCTCTACAACCACAATTGCGTCATCCACCACCAAACCAATCGATAATATCAACGCCATCAAGGTGATCAAGTTGATAGAAAACCCAAAGTAGTACGCGGCAATGAACGAAGAAATCAGAGAAACAGGTACCGTAACCGCAGGAATTAAGGTTGCACGAGCTTGGCCGATAAAAATGTACAATACCAAAATCACCAAGCCGCCCGTGATAAATAGCGTGCTGTACACCTCTTCGATTGAACGCTCGATAAACACTGTCGCGTCGTAATCTATCGCAAGACGTGTACCTTCTGGTAAGAACTTCTGGATGTTATCGACTTCAGACCTAACCAGCTTCGCTACTTCTAACGGGTTTGCGTCTGACTGCGGTACCACACCAAGACTGATGTTTACTACACCATCACTTTTGAAGGTTGAGTTTTCGTTTTCTGCACCAATGAAGACATCTGCTACATCTTTTAAATAGATAGGTGTATTGTCGCTTGCGCGTTTAATGACAAGATATTGAAAATCTTCAGGCGTGTTATAAGTACGAGCCGTACGCACGGACATTACTGTTGAGTCGTTGCGAACTTCACCACCTGGGCTTTCTAGGTTCTCACTTCGTAAAGCTGATGTAATGTCCGAAGCTGTAACTGAACGTCCAGCCATTAGTTCTGGCTTAAGCTTCACGTACATGACCTTGTACAAACCACCGGAGAGATCAATGGAGCTAACCCCAGAGATCAGGCTAAAGCGGTCCATCAATACACGTTCGGCATAATCGGTTAATTGAGTACGGTCCATCTCTGCAGAACTGAGATTGATGTAGAGCGACGCCTCTCCCGAGCCATTGTTCTTATAAACAATAGGGTCATCCGCTTCATCAGGTAGCGAGCGCTGAGCACGAGCTACGGCATCACGCACGTCGCTCACACCTGTGTTGAGATCGTAACCTAACTCAAACGTGATCGTGATACGCGACATGCTGTTACGAGTAGTGGAGCTAATTTCATCAACTCCACTGATCCCAGAAAGCTGGTCTTCCAAAACAGAGGTAATTTGGCTTTCAATAATAGTCGCCGATGCACCCTCATAACGCGTACTGATAGAAACGACTGGGCTTTCTATATCAGGCATTTCACGAACGGCTAATTTGGTGAATGACACAAAGCCAAACACACACAACAGCATGCTCAGAACCAACGCCGCGACAGGGCGTTTAACTGAAACGTCGGACAGTAACATTAGTTTTCTTCCTCATCCGATTCACTGTCATTGCGTGTCACATCCGTGGTGTTCGCTTTTAGTGGCGCGACAATTTCTTTCACTTCGACACCATCACGCATGTTAACAATGCCTTGAACCACAATCTTGTCACCAATCTCAACACCAGATTCGATCACCACCTCGTTACCAACACGAGCACCTAGCGACACTTCTTGACGAGTAGCTTTGTTATTTTCATCAATTACATATACAAAACGTTTAGTTCCGGAGTATTCAAGTGCTTGAACAGGAATGATTGGCGCCTTAATAGCAGGAAATGCTAGTGAAGCGTTCATCAACATGCCCGGCTTCAATTGATTTTCTGGGTTATCAAACTCAATACGCACGCGAAGATTCAGTGTTTCGGCGCTGATCCGCGTATCAATACCTGTGACTTGACCAGTAAAGGTCTGGCTACCCCATGCACTGGTTTTAGCGATGACTTCCATACCAATAGAAAGCATCGATAAATAGCGCTCCGGTACTTGTAAATCCAGTTCCATGACGGAAAGATCATCCAACGTCAAAAGTTCAGTACCCGCACTGACCATTTTGCCGCGGCTAAAATCGATAAAACCAACAGTGCCAGAAAATGGGGCAGTAATATGGAGGTCAGCTAAATTGGCTTGAGCAGCATCAAGCCTCGCTTGTGCTATTTCAACACTGGCTTTTTGTGCATCGATTTCAGTTTGAGTAATCGCATTCCGCTTAACCAAACGTTGGAACTCTTTTAACTTACGCTGTTCATCTTTAAGGTACGCCTTTGCCTCAATCAAAGCGGCTTGAGCCTTATCGTCATCTAACTTAATTAATAGCTGGTCTTGCTGGACATTTTGATTCGCTTTAACAGCGATTTGATTCACTTTGCCGGCGACTTCCGATGCGACAACCACAGACTCCGCTGCCTTTAATTTGCCGATAAGAGTTAAGGATTGATTGATCTCGTGCGTTTCTACTTGTTCAGTCACAACGGTAACCGCTGAGCCTCCTCGCATCGCAGCGCAAACCGATGGAGAACTCAGTAATATAGAAAGCGTTAAAACAGATAACGATAACGTGGCTTTCATGCTCATGATATTGACTTCTAAACGAATAAACTTATGTCATTAAACTGCTTACAGTTTATCAGTAGATACGGTGTTTAACGTCAAGTAGTGTAAATTCAAGTAAAAAGCGCGCTTCTCTTCTGTTCAAAGGACAAACAAAACGCTGACTTTCTACCATCTTTGCCCAAAAAGACAGCATTCAACGTAAAAACGTAAGAAAAACGCTTTACAGCCTGAGCGAGTTTGCTATGATTCGCTCCGCACTTGGGAGATGAGTTGGGAAAACATCTTACTAAGTATAAAAATCCTCTGGAGGGGTTCCCGAGTGGCCAAAGGGAGCAGACTGTAAATCTGCCGGCACTGCCTTCGATGGTTCGAATCCGTCC
>NZ_JAWPON010000140.1:0-939 GCF_033344315.1 Vibrio sp. 2132-1
CATGGAGTAAACGTTACTAAGCACATCTTGCGGCAAGGTTTCTGCGACCGAATAGGTATTAACGGGTTTACCTTTAGCTGAATAATTTGAACTGTCACTACCAGATTCAAAGGTAAAGTCGCTGGTCATAAGCGCACTGGCTGAAAATGATAAGCAGCAGCCAGAAAGCGCGATTAGTTTCCCTGTTCTCATAATGTTCCCCTTCTTTAACCGGACGTTGGTCATATGCAAGAAGGAGCAATTATGGTGCCTAAATTAAATTATTTATCTAACAAAGAGTTATGATGATAAGGGTGTTTTTTGTCATTTTGAGAATGAACATGACAAGCGAAGTAGAAGTCTGAAGAGTTCAGAAAATGCGTTCGTGTGCAGTGGAATTTTAATCCGCGAGGCGTTGATATTCGCCCCGCGATAACAACGGAATTTTCTCTAAAGTTTTGGCCCTGCCTCAAACTGGGTCAGGTTGTCGGTTATTTCTAACCACGGCGCTTTTGACGCCACGAAAATATGAAAGCTTGGTTTGTGAGATGGGGCATCATCCAACACACCTAAGCGAATATTGACGATTCCGTTATTCTTTTTCGAATACAAACTTGAGCCGCAATGGCGACAAAAACATAGCTCGGTATTTTCACTTTTCTGATAAGTTTGAATATCCTCTTTCCCTTGGATAATGAGCAACTTATCTAGAGCAATGCCGCCCGCCGATGAATAGTCAGAGCCAGTAAATTTTCGACATTCAGAGCAATGGCAATTGCCCATGTATTTGAATTCATCCGCCACTTCGAGTCTTACCTTGCCACACAGACATGAGCCTTTGAGTACTTCCATTTGAGTCCCTTTTTTATTATGAACCTACGTGAGGTTGGTGATGGTCTCGTCACCATGCCACCACAAGACGACAAATTAAAGACGGGTAACGCAGGTTTTCAAAAATGA
>NZ_JAWPON010000141.1:0-937 GCF_033344315.1 Vibrio sp. 2132-1
GGAGGTTTTCCAGAAGGTCTACACGTTTACGGTTATCACGAACTTTCTTTTCGTTATCAAGTAGCTCACGTTTTAGTTTGTTTTTACGACGAGCTTGGTTAACGATTTCAAATACGCTACTCATGGTTCCCTTTCCTAATTTGTGAATATCTGCCTCGATTAAAGCACAACATCCAGTGGCATAACAGTCTTTAGATCAATCACAATGCAGAGTTGACCAAATCTCAACCAATTCTCATGTCTCGCTGACAAACAGCCCTTTGGTGGGTTCACTAGAGGGGAGCGAAGATGAAAAAATTCGCACCATGAACGGGTTATTGAGGGGATACGGATGCGTCTTTCTGCGACGGTTATTCCCGATAAGTGGATAGCATTTTGCATTTATGAACAAATCGATACGTTGTCATGGCGAGACCTTCGCTATATCATCAGCGTCATTAAATGAAAAATGATGAAACTTGATATGGACTCTGGTAACACTGCGGAGCAAGCCGACAGTCAAGAGAATGAGAAAGTCACCAGCTCTTTGGCTGAAAAGTTAAAAGCGGCGTACATTGAAGAGAGAAGCCAACTTGAAATCACGGAAGTCGAACTGAATCGTTCGAAAATCATGATGATTGATGAAGACGGCAATATGAGAAAAGTGCCGATTCTCTCGGAGCATTGAGACCGACCCCGATTCGCGATGGGTGCCAGGTCTTTGCGCTATGCTTTAGCCTGGCACCTATACCTAAACAGCTTCAAGTCGTGCAGCGTTTTGAATCGACGGTGCAAAGTAGACATAAAAGACTTAGATGCGGTTTAGGTATAAATTCAAATGCAAAAATAATAAGGAAATGCATTATGAAAGTTGAGCTAACGGCAATTGAAGCACGAGTAATTGGTTGCTTGATTGAAAAAGAAGTGACCACCCCCGACCAATATCCCCTCAGTTTGA
>NZ_JAWPON010000142.1:0-937 GCF_033344315.1 Vibrio sp. 2132-1
AGCGTGGACTTGAGGAAAGTCCAGAGTCGGGTGTTTGGTCACGATAGAGCGATACCCATAAACTTGTTCAATACGTTCGGGCGTTAGGGCCTGCCAAGGGTTGTCATCGCAGACGAGTTTGCCGTTATGGAGCAACACAAGTCGGTCTGCGTATTGTGAGGCTAAGTTCAAGTCATGCAATACGACAACCACCGCAGCGTTCTGCGCTTTTGCCGCCTCACGAGCAATTTTAAGCGTGTTGTGCTGGTGGGCGAGATCCAGTGCCGACGTAGGCTCGTCCAACATCAGAATCTTTTTGTCACCAGATTGATGCAGTTGCGTTAGCACTCGAGCCAAGTGCAAACGTTGCTTCTCTCCGCCTGAGAGGGCAGGGTACAAGCTTTCCGCTAAGTGCAGAACATCGGTTTTTTGCATGTAGTGTAGGGCAAGCTCAGTCGTTTCTTTGTTTGAAAGTGACAAAGGGATCGCTCCGAGTTCGACCACCTCTCGTGCCAAAAATGGAAAAGTGAGCGTGCTGTGCTGTGGCAGCATGGCGAGGTGCTTTGCTATGTCTTCAGGTTTCCAGGCTTCTTTAGGCTCGCCAAAATAGTCAATCTCGTTGTGTGATGGAATCTCACCACACAGAAGTTTAAGTAGTGTACTTTTCCCCGCGCCGTTTGGCCCCAATAACGCCGTCACTTCGCCGGTACGAATATCGATGCTGATGTCATCAAGTACTACTCGATGGCCGTATTTCATTGAAATATTCCGGCCAGATAAAACCACGTGATTCATTACAGAATCTTCCCTCTTTGCTGGAACAGTAAGTAGATGAAAAATGGCGCACCGATGAGCGCAGTTACGATTCCGACAGGTAATTCGGCTGGTGCCAATAACACTCGTGCGATCATGTCTGCACAGGTCAACAATAATGCTCCCAACAACGCTGAAATAGGTA
>NZ_JAWPON010000143.1:0-935 GCF_033344315.1 Vibrio sp. 2132-1
GAGCAAGACGCTTTTTAGACGCTTTCGACAGTTGGTCGCCCTGACGTTCGTAATGCAAAATCGTAAACGCAATATCTTCGAAACTGTACTTCAACAAATTGGCGATACAGTCACTAAACGCATTGTACTTACTTTGGAATAATACGGATGACAACGCGACTTCAATTCGTTGATCGCGACTTTGCCAATCTTGATAGCTGAATGTTGGGTAACGGCCTTTCTCTAATTCAGATAAAATACCCCAAGCAGTTTGACCACCGACATACCCATCAAACTGTTTGAAAAACTTCAGATTCGTGATGCGGTCGGCGTGCTCACCTGGTCGCCAAGGCGGTGGCATTGAGATCAAGCTGACATTGCGTGTTTCACCCATAGGGCGACGCATCTTAAGTTCAAAATCCAAATTGATTTTTTTACTCGCACGCGACGAAAACACCGCATCACCAAAGCTTGGAATTGGATGCACAAGCTGACATTCCAAAGGGGTATTTACCACCATTTCCCATTGTGATTGCTGCGGAGTAGCGACATAACGCTTGCCCATCACCGCGTAACTGTTTGCGCTAAGCAGTGAAAGCATGACACCACTGGTTATCAGCCATTTATTCATCTAGTACAATCTCTCAAACGGCAGTCTTTTGCCGTTAATTGGAATCATTAAAACTACAACGATTGTCATGCAAAAATCCCGCCAATGCTCTAACTTTCTTGGTGAGAGTATCAAAATGAACGATTCTAGCTCTGATTTCTCCCACAAATGCCGCTAAATCGTATCTATTTCCGAGTTAAATATGCACCTGCGTGACACAAAAATCGGTACTTGTGCTCTTTATCTCAAGCGCCGCGCGAGCTTATTGATTAGATGGAAAATAGAATTCCGTTTTTCTCCGAAATTGCGGTTTTTCTCATCGATATAATCTGCAATAATGCAGCCT
>NZ_JAWPON010000144.1:0-935 GCF_033344315.1 Vibrio sp. 2132-1
CCCAAGTTGCGCCAATGGAAGAGCTCAATTTGCATTTGACGGGTGATATTCACGCCGTTACGGCTGCACACAACTTAGCGTCTGCAGCTTTAGATGCGCGCTTATTCCACGAGCAGCGCGAAGGATATGACGCCTTTGAAGCTCGAACTGGTTTAAAAGCATTAAAAATTGACGTTGAAAGCATTACTTGGAAACGCGTGATGGACCACAACGACCGTGCACTTCGCATGGTCAAAATTGGTTTGAACGAACATGGCAAAACCATTAACGGATTTGAGCGTAACGAAGGCTTTGATATTTCAGCCGCATCCGAGTTGATGGCCATTATTGCGTTGGCAAAAAATCTTAAAGACTTACGTCAGCGCATTGGCAAAATTGTTGTTGCTTATGATCTCGACGGTCAGCCTATCACCACAGAAGATTTACAAGTAGCAGGTGCGATGGCCGTAACGTTGAAAGAAGCCATTGCACCAACATTGATGCAAACGCTTGAAGGTGTCCCTACTCTGATCCACGCAGGCCCTTTTGCTAACATTGCGCATGGCAATTCTTCTATTATCGCTGATGAGATTGCGTTAAAACTTTCGCGTTACACGGTAACTGAAGCAGGATTTGGCTCTGACATGGGATTTGAGAAAGCCTGCAATATAAAAGCAGCGGCTGCCAACAAAGCGCCTGACTGTGTGGTGATTGTTGCGACGTTAAGAGGCCTTAAAGCGAACTCCGGCCACTACGACTTGCGCCCTGGCATGGCAATTCCAGATTCGATTTTCTCGCCTGACCAAGCGGCATTGGTAGCCGGGTTTGAAAACTTAAAGTGGCACATCAAGAACGTCCATAAATATGGAATCCCAGCCGTTGTTGCGATTAACCAGTTCCCTCAAGATTGCGAACAAGAACTCATCGCGCTTCAAGATCTCATTCACGCATTCGAT
>NZ_JAWPON010000145.1:0-934 GCF_033344315.1 Vibrio sp. 2132-1
AGAGATCCCTGAGCGACATATCTCAGGCAACCCAAAACTGTTGATGAGCGCGGTAGAAAACATCATCCGCAACGCGATTTATTACGGAAAAGATGAAGTGCAGAGCGACATTCAAGACGAGACTGACACACTGACAATTACCGTCGATGACAACGGTGATGGTGTGCCGGATGAAGAGTTAGAAGCGATTTTCCGTCCATTTTATCGTGTGTCTACTGCTCGTGATCGTCACTCTGGCGGCACAGGATTAGGGTTAACCATCACCGAAAGTGCGATTCGTCAGCACAGCGGTACGATAGTCGCGAGCCGCAGCCCACTGGGAGGTTTGCGCGTCTCCATCACGCTGCCTTTAGTTAAAGTAGGCAAATAACCCTACAAGATTTCAGTTGATAATGATTTTCATTAACATTAGAGTAAATCCTCCGATTAAGGAGGATTTACTATGTCGCATACATTTCCCGCTCTGCCTTACCCATACGATGCGTTAGAGCCATACATCGACGCAAAAACCATGGAAGTGCATTACAGCAAACACCACAAAACTTACTTCGATAAATTCGTCACCGCCGTGCAAGGCAGTGATCTTGAAACACAATCGCTAGACGAAATCTTCGCAGCCGTTTCGCAACATAGCCCAGCCATTCGCAACAATGGCGGCGGCTACTACAACCACATCCTTTACTGGAATTGCATGTCGCCAGAAGGCGGCGGTGAACCACAAGGCGCACTTGCGCAAGCCATCAACGACAAGTTTGGTCACTTCGAAAAGTTCAAAGACGAATTCGCTCAAGCAGCCGTTAATACGTTTGGATCTGGCTTTGCATGGTTAGTTGTGAAAGATGGCGACATCCACATCTCCTCCACCAGCAATCAGGATAACCCGTTAATGGACGTGGCCGATGTACGCGGCGAGCCTATCCTTGCATTAGATGTG
>NZ_JAWPON010000146.1:0-933 GCF_033344315.1 Vibrio sp. 2132-1
TCCACTTTCATTCCATCTCTGAGTCGCGAAACGCCAGCAACCACCACTTTGTCGTTAAGCGCTAATCCATCAAGCACTTGAATCGAGGTTTTGGAGGCTTTGCCGGTTCGGATTTGTTTTCGTGAAATGGTACCGTCGTCATTCAGCACCCAAACAAACTTGTTCTCACGTCCAAGCTCGTCTCCATCAGCATTGAAAATTGCCTCAATCGGCACATTGATCCCAACGTTCAGCTCTAAACCCACTTTTTCATCTTTCGAGGTCACTTCAACGGCCATACCATCAAGGATGTATTCCTCTTTTGGCATCGGTAAAGAAAGCGTCACGGTAAACGTTCCCGTGGTTGGATCAGGCTCAGTGGTGAACTCTTTAACCGTCGCCTTGTACTCGTTGCCACTAGGAACACGAACCACCGCATTAATTGCCGTTAATCTTTCTTCTGTAGGAGGCTGTTTGACGTACAAGCGATCTGGCAATTGGATCAAAACTTCTACGCGATCCAGACTGTGGATATTGACGATATGTTGCCCAACTTGAACATTCTCAAATTGATCAATATTGACCCGAGCAATGATGCCATCAACCGGCGCTTTTAATGTGGTGAACGATAAACGCAACTTAGCGAGTTCCAACTCCGCCAACGCGATTTGGCGCTGCGCAGCAATTTCATCAAACTGCGACTTCGCCAACAAACCTTTATCCACCAAAGGCCGAGAGCGGCGATATTGACTGTCGACCACAGAAAAGCTCGCCGTGGCATTATCGACTTCCAGTTGATAATCCGTTGGGTCTAGGGTGGCGATAACAGCGCCTTTTTGCACTTTATCCCCTTCTCGCACCATCACGCGACTCACTTCACCCGCCACACGGAAACTCAAATGAGAGCGGTCCGCGGCGTTCGCAACAGCAGGAAAATACAGATTGTCATCAACT
>NZ_JAWPON010000147.1:0-930 GCF_033344315.1 Vibrio sp. 2132-1
TTTGCTGAGCGCGCCCATTCCCGAAACACTGCGCAAGATGACCGTCCCCATGACCATGGGCATGATCGCAATTTTGATGTTTAACTTGGTGGATACGTTTTTTATCTCGTTGTTGGGGACGCATGCCCTCGCGGCAATCAGCTACACGTTTCCTGTCACCTTTGCGGTTAACTGCATCACGATGGGGATCGGGATGGGGCTATCGACCAACATTGGCCGCTTACTTGGTCAAGGTCATGCTCCAAAAGCGGCGCAATTTACGACTCACGGTTTGCTGTTGGCGGTGTTGCTCGTCGCTATCGCTTCTTCTATTGGCTTTGCTACCATTGCGCCACTGTTTCGTTTCCTTGGCGCGACCGACGATCTGATTCCACTCATCGAACAATACATGCAGGTGTGGTATCTCACCATTCCACTGTTGGTGATTCCAATGGCGGGCAACAGTGCGATTCGTGCCACTGGCGACACTAAGACACCCGCTAAGATCATGATGTTGGCCGGTCTGATCAACGGCATGCTCGATCCACTACTGATTTTCGGTTATGGCCCCTTCCCAGAACTTGGCATTCAAGGCGCTGCTATAGCGAGTGCCTTTAGTTGGCTAGGCGCTTTGTGCGGCTCTTTCTATGTGCTGGTGAAACGCGAAAAACTGCTCGCACAACCTCACTGGGCCTCATTGAAACAAGATTGGCAACAGACGTTAAAAATTGGCACCCCTGCAGCACTATCCAATGCGATGAATCCGTTGTCGGGCGCGATTTTGATGATGCTGCTATCTAGCCACGGCACTGCAGCGGTGGCAGCTTACGGCGCTGCGCAGCGTATTGAGTCGATTCTGATCTTAGTGTTGATGTCGCTAACCTCCGCACTCACGCCATTTATGGCGCAGAACTTAGGGGCAAAAAATCCTCAGCGCGCATTCTCTGGTTT
>NZ_JAWPON010000148.1:0-924 GCF_033344315.1 Vibrio sp. 2132-1
CAACCTGAACTACTTCGCAGATTGGTTCGATAACGAGCTAAAACGTAACTTCAGCATCGATGTCATGCGCCAAGAGATCGATAACACTCAACCATTTTTCACGTTCAACAATGACAAAGCCAGCGTCATTCTGATTAAGTGCGAGCAACTGAGTTCCCTTGACAAAGAGATTGGAGACTTCCTAAATGTCGACAACTTTGTTCTGAAAAACAGCAATGAAGCAAAGAACAAATGGTATTCCAACATCCACCAATACTTTAAACAGCATTACGATTTTTCTAAGTTGTTTTACATGTATGACTTACCGCTTTATCGCCATATTTACTCGCAGCAAGAACGAGAAGCTTTCAAAACCAAGTGGTTAAAAACTCCAGGGACAAAGTCAGCATGAAAAAAGTACTGCATATTACCGAAGCCTTTGGTGGCGGTGTTCAAACCGCACTGTACAGCTATGTACATTCATCTCGACATGAACCGTATGAACACTTTTTGCTTGCTAGAGCGCGTCACAATGATTTGACCAAGGACAGCAATCACGATGTTTTTGCTCAAACGAAATGGGTGGAAGGTGGGCTTCTGCAGTTTGTGCGAGACGCCAATCAAACCATCAATGACATAAAACCCGATATTGTGCACTTGCACTCTAGCAAAGCCGGTTTTTTGGGTCGATTTTTGAAACTCAACCACGCTCGCTTGGTGTATACCCCGCACTGCTATGCGTTTGAACGAGAAGATATTTCAGGCTTCGCTCGCCAACTATACAAAGCTTTAGAAAAGGTGATGCTCAACAAAATTGACGTGGTGGCAGGCTGCAGTCAGCGCGAATGTGATTTAGCCATTAGCATTGGAGCAAAACGAGCGGAACTGCTGAACAACTATGTTTCTTATCAAAGTGCGACGCGTGTCGGCCGAGACCATCAAGCT
>NZ_JAWPON010000149.1:0-924 GCF_033344315.1 Vibrio sp. 2132-1
GAATAGTACTAAACAAGAGCAAGGACAGCAGTCACAAAATCAGCAAGACGCTGAAAATAAAAAAGAAAAGCAAAATCCCGAACACAAAGCTAAGCAGCAAAAGACCGAAACGGAAGTAGAAAAGCAAGGTGAGCAAAAAAAAGGTGAACCTATGCAGGCGCAAGCCCAACCAGAAAAAACACTTCAGGATGATCCTGAATTCCGCCGCCTAGAAGCTGTCGAAAGTGCTCGAGATCCAAGCTTTTTGATTCGTGCACAAATGCAGTTGCAAGCTCAACAAAAACAACGTCCACAACAATCTCAGAAGGAGTGGTAAGCCCGTGATGAAAAAAGGCGTACATCTGGTCTTTATTCTTGTGGCCAGCCTGTTATCTAGTTTCTCGGTGATGGCACAAAGCCTCCAGGCAAGTGTCAACAAAACTGAAGTGGCTAAAAATGAAGTCATCAACCTACGGATAATGGCAGACTCAGAAGTGGCGTCCGACGCCATCGACTTCAGCGTATTGGAAAAAGACTTCTTCCTAGGACAGCCTCGCTACGGGCGTTCGAGTAACAACATCAATGGTCGAAAATATCAGCGCACAGAATGGAGCATTTCTATAGCGCCAATGAAAGAAGGGATAATTACGATCCCGAGTTTTTCGGCCGATGGCATGAAAACCGAGCCAATTCAGCTAAAAGTCACGGCGAACAAATCGGCACCCGATCTGGATGATTTGTTCAGCTTCAATATGAGTGTCGATAACCATACGCTATATCCGCAGCAATCTGCGAATTTACGCATGCAACTGATCATCAAGGCCGACACTCGCCGTTTAGACAACCCACAAGTTGTACCACCACGTATTGAAGGCATGAATCTTGAACCTGTTGGTGAAATGCAACAAGGGCAGCGAGTCATTTCTGGGCTTGAAGTGACAGTGG